>JAFGJC010000418.1 GCA_016929305.1 candidate division CSSED10-310 bacterium
AATTCCGGCGATACCGGCGGGGAGTTTCATTTGCCCGTTGGTTGGTTTGATCAGCAGATCGCCGGTTGATAAGTGTCCTTTTCCTTCCGTGTAGTATTCAAAAAGATTACGTAAAACAGGTATGGAAACTGACGGGGAATGACATGTAAATATAATGAATCGCATCCCCTGCGAAACAAAATGCCTGATCATTTCAAACAATTTCGGCAGATCATCTTCGATTTTCCACACCTGCCCTTTCGGCCCGCGACCGAATGTCGGAGGATCTAAAATAATCCCGCGGTAGGTTCGATCACGTTTGATTTCACGGGCAACAAATTTATTCACATCATCAACGATCCAGCGTATCGATCGGGATTCCATATGGCATGTAACGGCATTTTCACGTGCCCAGGTAACGCTTCCTTTGGATCCATCTACATGGCATACCGAGTTGCCCGCACTTACAGCTGCCACCGTTGCAGCTCCTGTGTAAGCAAACAAGTTCAGAACCGATTCCAAATCAGACGCTTCTGGCGGCATGTTACGCAGCCATTCCCAACAACCGGACTGCTCAGGGAACAGACCGACATGGCCAAATCCTGTCAGTTTGATGATAAATGTCAAAGAAGACCAGGAAATGGTGTAACGCTCAGGAAAAGAGATCAGGTATTCCCACCTGCCGCCACCGGATGAGGATCGATGATATATTGCGTGAGCCGTTTCCCAAGAAGATTTGCTCAACTCTGGTGGCCATAACGCTTGCGGTGCAGGACGGGAAATGATGTATTCACCATATCGCTCCAGCTTGCGCCCATCGCCTGAGTCAATCAATTCATAATCATTCCAATGATTCGTCTCGTAGTTAATTTTCATTATTAACTGTCCTTCCCTGTTAACACGATGATTATTTCATGCTAAAATTGAATGTTCATTGAGTCAACGGTAATTATTATTCGGTAAGGAAGCACTCGTGCATCAGGATCGTATTAAGCGATTGGCAAATCAAGTCAAACCGGTTTATGAAGATGCCATGATTATTATTGTCTTCAAACCACCCGGGCTTCCTACCCAAGCTGATGCTTCAGGCGATTTAGATCTTCAAAATTTGATAAAACGCAGATTTTTTCGGAAAAACAACTCTTTCAATTTTCTGGGTATTTTGCATAGATTGGACCGTCCCGCTGCAGGGTTGGTGATGTTTGCTAAAACCGAGGAAGCAGCAACGTATTTTTCGAGTCAAATCACCAACAGGGAGATCGTGAAACACTATTATGCTGTCGTTCATGGATCTCCACCATCTAAAGCAACATGTGAAGACTATCTGGTAAAGGACACGGCAAAAAACATGAGCCGATGTGTGGACAGATCATTTCCTGGAGCAAAACATGCGGTGTTGACATTTGATGTTCTTGAGAGACGTCATGAACGTGCTTTATTGAAGATACTATTGGTAACCGGTAGAAGCCATCAAATCAGAGTGCAACTTTCTTCACGTGGTTATCCCATTGTTGCTGACAGAAAGTACGGCAGCCCGGAAGTGCTTCGCAATCCTGGAATGATTGCACTCTGGGCATTCATGCTTGAATTCACACCACCGGATTCAGCAGGAAAAGTCATTGTCAAATCTCCACGCCCGGAGCATTGGCCCTGGCATTACAAATAAATTGCATGAAACCTTATGCCGTTTTTTTTCTTCTAAATCTATGCGCCTGGTGGAGTGCATCGCGGCTGCAATCCATTTTAAGTCATTATGTTCCTTTTATTCAGGCTTTCGTGCTCAAGCTTACTTTCTTCATCTCCCTTATTCTTATCTCCGAAATGATCCTGGGTTCATTGGGTGTCCTGTCTATATCCACTCTTCTCACTTTCCATATTATCCTAGCCGGTTTCCTGACATTACCCTGTTTCTCTGTCAAAAAAACCGATTCTATTAAAGAATCTATTGAGTTTAATCTGTCGCTTTCTCTTCAAAGTGTAGTTGCTGGAGTTATTCTTGTTGTCGCTGCCATCATCTTTGTACTTCAAAGCTGGAAACTGCTGACCCTCGCACCCTTTCACTGGGATGACTACACATATCATTTTCGGTTTCCTGTAGAATGGATGAAAACTCATTCCCTGGGAAATCCGATCACTGCTTTTGGCGATCTGGCACCTGTGTATTCTCCAATGAACTCCGAACTTCTACATTTTTGGGTCATGGCTCCCCTGAGTTCAGATATCATATGCAGATTCCTCCAGCATCTTTTTCTTCTGGGTACTGTCCTGATCCTGTGGCTGCTTCTGAGGAAAATTCGAATACCCCTATGCGATTCGATTGTACTGACCATATCTTTTGCTACAATACCCTACCTTATTACACAGGGAATTGGATTACCTGTTGAACAGCAAATATCGAACGATATCATTGCACTTTTTTTCTTTGCCCTCTCACTTTACTTTTTGTTTTTTGACGTCAAGGATTCCCCCCTTTCTCTTCCAGCACTATTCGGCCTGAGCCTGGGATTATTCATCGGGACGAAATTCATTGGAATTGTGTTTTCGATCCCACTGATACTGTTTTTTCTTATCAAAATCCGAAGATTAAAAGGTTTACATAAAGTTTATGCGTTCAGTTTATTTACCATTTTTTCAATGCTCACGGGAAGTTACTCATACCTGAACAATGTTATCCTGACCGGAAATCCTTTTTTTCCTGCAACGGTTACCATAGCAAATATTCAGATTTTCAAAGGTATTTATTCTATGGAATATTTGAAATCTCTGGAATATTTTAGCAACTTCTCGTGGTTGGATACCGTCACGACACATGGATTCGGCTTGGGTATGATCGCTTTTCTGGCAATTGTCTGCATCGGAGCGATGGGTTGCGTTCTGTTTACAAAGTCTGAGAACACTGATGATTCTGCTGATTATAAGTACTTTTCCATTGCACTTCCATTTGCCAACGCTTTACTTTTTTATTTCCTCATTCCATTCCGAAATCAGCGATTTTTGCTTTTTGCCGTATTCCCCGTCTATTTGGTAATGGGGTACCTGCTCCGGCAGTTCCAGACTGCAAGGATTTTGCTGCACATCTTCCTGTATACATATATTCTGCTCTCGCTTTGGACGCTGAAAAATATTGACAACTTTTATCATGTTGAACCTTTTATCATCGGTCTTTTTCTTTCCATTTTACTTTTACTTTTCCCGGTATTTCTCCAAAAATTCGAAAAACATCTTCACAATCAACTGCATCGACTAATTTCAAGGCTTTTCCTGTGGAGTATAATCAGCTTTGCGGTGGTTCCCTGGTTCATAGAAAAAGATCTATCCAGAGATAGCAGCAGTTATTATTCCACAACAGCTTTCCGGGAAAATTATGGTCCATCATGGAATTGGGTGCGGGAAATGACTGCACTCGCAAAGACCGGCTTCAGGATCGCTTATTGCGGAACCAACGGTGTTTACCCACTTTACGGAATACATTATCAAAACGATGTGATCTATGTACCCACAAACAACATAGGCACACTTCCCCATCATTATCAATCTATGAATTTCAGGTATCCCTCAGCTCCTTATTTATGGTTGGACAATCTTAAAGAATACAACATTGATCTGCTGGTATGTTATGGTGCTGATTACTCTGGAGAAATCAGATTTCCGATCGAAAAAATCTGGGCTGTTAATTTTTCAGAGTTATTCGTACCTGTATACGAAGATAAATTTACAAAAATTTACGCACTAAACGATAAATTCGTCGAGATTCCCGGAAAACCCGAAACACATTTCGTATTGAACAACGCCACAATCACTCCTCGTGAGCTTTGCCGAGGCGGGCGCGCTGAGGTTGTCGCCGAGTGGTTTATTCCTGCAAGATTTCGAAAATCTGAGTTATGCTTCAAATATTCAATGAACAATCAAGCAGTTACCGATGTTTCATATCCTTCGCCAGAGCGAACAGAGATTTCTATCCATCGTTTTGCAATTGAGATGCCCGTTGTGACTGAAAGCGACAGTTATGCATTATCCGCAACGATCCGGGACACCGGTGGAAAATTATTGGAACAGATTAATTTGCCGTCTATCCGAATTATTGAACCGGAGTTGACCGGTTTACTGCCAGGACCTATGATCCTGTCCCCAGACGACAACGCATCGTTAACTCCCGATACCCGCTTTGCTTGGAATGCGCTGGAGACAGCTTCCGCATATGTAGTCACCATAACTATGCCGGACGGTCGATCCGGTGCACTCGAATCCAAACGAAATGATCTTGACCTGCACCTGCATCCGAATTATCAAAAAGGCTTACCTCCCGGAACATATAAATGGCATGTGCAAGCCCGTGATTTTTGCGGACGTTTATGCATACCCTCAGATGAATTCAGGTTTATTGTTTCGGAGGAACTCTCCAGGAGGCGTTAACGCCGAGAATCAATGTTCTGGATTATTCTCCTGGATCGCTTCGTATCGGGATTTAATGCAAACACATATTCCAGACCAAACTTACCTATAAATACCAGATCATCTGATTGTTTTGCTTTATTGATAATTGCAAATCCCTTCTCTCCATCTATCAAAGCATAGTTGTCGTTATACAAGCGGATAATCCTGTTTAACGCTATTGAGGGATCTTGTTGATCATGAAATGAATCAAACAATTTTGTCATTTCTTCATAGAAGTATCGCTGCGGATGAATAATGACATAACTTATACCGATTTGAGATAATTTTTGAATTGATTCGGAATCAGGAAAACTGGCCAGCCATGCCATACGTTCCGAAAAAGCACAAGGAACAAAACGAGAATACCCGTTTAGAATGGAATGGCCATGAAATGATGCAAAAAGCATATACTCGGAATCAAATCCCCAAAGTTCCGTTCCATAATAAGTTGGCAATTCCGCGACTGCCGTTCCTGCCGGCATTTTTTCAAGCCATGAATATACCGGCAAGTACGGCATCTTTACCGGATCAAGGCGCATCAAAGGCAAGTGTTCTATAAGTATAAACAGAGCGAGAATTGTCGGAATAACGGTCGCAAGTCTTGATCTGGTCGGGAGTGCCTGATGAATGACTCTAATCCCGTTTCCGGCAAGAAGAGCCAGTGAAACAACCAGTAACTGGGCAAATCGTGCTGGCGCTCGAATCAAGGATAAAAAAGGAAACAGCTTCTGAAAATATTCAGTAAAAAGACGGGGAGCCTCCGATGAATGGCAAAATGGTCCGAAACTGAAATAAGCTGCAGCAACTCCGATAATCAAACCATGAATGATCAAACGGCGCGTCTTCCTGCTTCTCCAGCTGGTAATATCCAGGAGACCTGTCAGGGCCAATAATAATGTGACAAACCCTAGAAACAGCGTTTTTTCGGACCATATGCCGGCAGGTATAAAATTACTCCAGAATGTGTTTCCGGGAGGTGTAATATAGTCACACCATGTGGCGGAACCGGATATGATAACCGATGCAGGGTCTGGTGTATGTTCGGAGTAAAACCGTGCAAAAGGGCAAACAAAAACAGCAACAATTATCAACGTTAGCGCAATTCCAATAAATCTTGCATAATTTCTTGTTCTAAAAATCTCAACGATAATCGCCAAACCCAAACCCAGGCTATGGAAAACCGCCAGATACCAGCTGGTCAGCATTTGAAGAATGGAAAAGCAGCCCAAACCTGCTGCATAACGACGCTTTCCCGTGTCGAAATATTTAAACAAGCAGAGAAGAGTCCATGGAAACCATTGAAAACTGATGATCTGAATATGATTCATGGCATGAATCGTTCTGGGGAGTGCGATGGTAAAAATAATTGCTGAAATGAGAGCAGATTTCCTGCTGTTCAATAAATAATAAACCAGTTGATACATTCCCCATGCACCTACTGCAAAACCGAAAAAAACCAAAAAATAATAGGTATAAAAAATATTTCCGGTTAACCAGAAAAACGGTAATCCGGTAAGAGCAAGCGTAAAAAGATGATCAGAGCCCAGTATTGTGCCAGGTGAGGGGTAAAAAGCATTACCGTCCCATAGATGCATAAGGTTTTCAGGAATGGAATTCCATTGCCAAGACAGGGCCCACAGATTCAGCTGCGCATCGCCGCTGAAAACACCATAACCATATTGCGAGGGAGGAATCAGTCCAGAAAGATAAACGGGTGCCAGCATTGTGAGGAAGATTCCCACAATGATCTTCGTTTTGTGTCTTGACAGAATCGATCGTAATGGTTCCATTGATGAAGGTGAAGTCTAACCCTTTCCATAATGAATGGCAACGGTTTTAACCATTGACCTGATGTTAACGTTTGCTTTCCAGACCGGATAAATACCAAAGGCTACTTGAAGAAGCGACGTCCGCAGATTAACATAACGGCAAGAACGATGAGGGTTCAATGAAAGTTACTCAATCTGCTCAAATGCGAATTACATTAATTCTCCTCATTCTTGTCTCGTCAGTGATTCAATCACTTGGGTGCAATAACCATGTCGCCGAAAAAACAACTCATCAAAAACCTGAACGAATTATCTCGCTGGCACCCAATATTACGGAAATTTTATTTGCCATCGGAGCTGGCGACCGGATCGTCGCTGTTTCTAATTTTGACGTTTTCCCGCCTTCGGTTGATAACCTTCCGAAAATTGGCGGATACATGAATCCTGACATCGAATCGATCATTCAACTGAAACCTGATATTGTGATAACCCTTGAAGGCCGATGGGATTTTGCCGAACGATTGAATCAGCTGGGAATTGAATGCTGGACGTTAAAAATTGAAACGTATGAACAGATTCTCGATGCAATATCTGTTTTAGGAAACAAAATGGATCATGAGGAAAAAGCCGGAGAACTGGTATCATCCATAAGATCTGAAATATCGGAATTGGCGCTAAGTCACGGGAAAAAACCACGGACGATAGTAGTTGTCGGTTCAACACCAGGCTTGCTTTCCAATATTTATGTCGCAGGAAAAGGCAGTTTCATCAATGATCTTATTGAATTCACCGGTGGTATAAATGTGTATGCCGACATGAATTCAGCTTATGTCGAAACCAGTACGGAGCAGATCATTGCACGTCAACCAGATATCATTATCGAATGTCTTCCCGGTTATAACCTTGATCCAGATGATATCGAAGCAAGAAAGCAATCTTGGCAAAAACTCGGCAATTTCCCGGCCGCCAATCATGCACGCATCTATATTCTCACGGATGATTTTATCTTGATTCCTGGACCCAGGATAACAGTAACTGCGCATTATTTCGCTGATATAATTACGGATTTTGGAATCGATACAAAATGAACACGGATGTTCCCATTCTTCAATTGAAAAATGTTGACTTCGGATTTAAGGATACGTCCCTATTCAAAAATTTGAGTTTAACCGTCCACAGCAAAGAATTCATTGGAGTTTTGGGTCCAAACGGATCCGGTAAATCAACTCTGATTAAACTCATGGGTGGATTGTTGAAACCTCAATCGGGTTGCATAAAACTCAAAGGTATGGATATCAATACACTTACAGCAAGGAAACGTGCTCGAACAATCGCACTGGTCCCCCAGCAAACAACAATTTATCATCCATTCACAGTGAGGGAGATTGTGATGATGGGTCGCTATCCCCACTCCCCTATCATCGGATTTGAATCAGATGAAGATCTTCTTATTTGTGAAGAAGCCATGAAAATCGCAGGTATTTCGCATCTTGCCTCGCGACAGTTCGATCATATTTCCGGTGGTGAAAAACAACGAGCTGTATTGGGATCAGCGATTGCCCAGAAACCGGAACTGTTATTGCTTGATGAACCCACCGCTTCATTGGATATCAGGTTTCAATTAGTCATCCTGGATGTGATAAAATGGCTGAATTCAAAAGAAAATATCACGGTTATTGCGGCAGTCCATGATCTAAACCTAGCCAGCCGGTTCTTTGATCGCATCGTGATGATCGATAATGAACATGTGGTTATTTCAGGAAAAACCGATGATATTCTAACCTTAGAAAACATCGAGCGGATTTTCGGTGTAATGGTTAAGGAAATACCGATGAATATCCCAAACCGGAATTATTATATACCGGACTTAAAGGAATTGGATAAGCGAAGCGGAATATGAAATCCAGCGTTAAAAAATTCATACTGGCAGTGGCTCTTTCTTTCTTTTTCTTCGCAATCTGCCTTGTATCCGCTCCATTCATCGGATCATCGGATATCTCGTTTTCGGATGTTTTTCAATGGCCAATCAATTTCTACGGTTCGTCCGCAGCATCAATATTCTGGTTAACGCGAATGCCAAGGACGCTCCTGGCAGCACTTGCAGGTGCAGCATTGTCGGCTGCTGGTGTCACTTTTCAGGCTCTGTTAAGAAATCCTTTAGCTACACCATATACATTAGGGGTTTCTTCCGGAGCTTCATTTGGCGCAGTACTCGCGCTTGTTCTCGGTATTGACAGAAGTATTTTAGGCATTCCGGGAATCCAACTGCTCGGTTTTGTAACCGCAATCGGAACGATACTTCTCGTCTACCGGCTTGCTGAGCAAAATGGTACTGCACCAACACATATATTGCTTCTTGCCGGTGTAACGATATCATTCTTCTTCGCCGCACTTATCTTGTTTTTACAATACGTTGCGGACTTCACTCAGACTTATCGGATCGTGCACTGGCTGATGGGCAGTCTTGATATTGCAGAGTATGATCCGATATTGACAGTTACTGCATTTGTAATTCCGTCACTAATGATAATGTTTGGTCTGGCAAAAGATTTTAATCTGTTTTCCGCCGGAGACGAGTCTGCTCACGCCCGGGGTGTCGCGGTCGAAAAAAGTCGGAAACTTGCCTATTTATCAGCCTCACTGGCCACAGCAGCTGTCGTTAGTATCACTGGCCCTATCGGTTTCGTTGGATTAATTATTCCTCATACGATGAGACTCATCGTAGGAGCAGATCATCGAATTCTTATGCCAGTTTCTATTTTCTCAGGAGCTGGATTTCTGATTATTTGCGACACGATTTCCCGCACACTTTTCATCGCCTCCGGAGGTATACCCATTGGCGTGCTGACGGCATTGATTGGAGGTCCTTTTTTCCTGGTTTTGCTATTCCGGTTGAAAATCAAGAGTTGACTGTTTTTTGCGAGCAGGGTTATCAAAAAAAAATTATTTAACTTTTTTTAATTTTTTGTCTATATTGTATGGTTGACAGGGAACGGTTGCTATTTACAGTGACTTTCGTTTTAACTTTGGTCAGAAAGCGGAGGGCTTTTTACTATGATCATTAATCCAATAGGTATTTGCGCCTAGTTCGCAGGGAGAACAACGCCCTCATTTATTCCGGATCCCTGGGAAATTATCAACAAAAATATTTACAATCCTAATTTCCCTTTTTATTTCCGAAAAAATATTTGAGAGAGCTACTCCCTGCCGGTTGTAACCTATTTACGGTTCGGGAGGATAGCATGAACGAGCTTGTACAACGCGCTGGTGAAGGTGATGTTAAAGCAAGACAAGAACTCATCGAATTGCTGACACCAAGGCTGGAAAAAATCGTCAGAAAATATCAATGGATTTCAGGTATGGACAAGGATGATTTGAAGCAGGAAGTCTATATGGCAGTCATTGAAGGATTGGATCGCGTCGATATTACCATCGGTTCATCCTCAGAGTATCTGTTAAAATTCGCTCGATGGCGGCTGCTAGACTGCCTTAAAAAGATCCTGCGTCACAGATGTGGAGAAAATTTCGAGACTCAGGAATCCCATGTGGAAGATATGTGTAATGTCAATGCTGCCATGACAGCAGAAATGGAGTTACTCGACAACCGAATGACAGAGATTCAGAAACAGATTCTGCATGCTGTTGCCGCTGGTTATACCTGGCGTGAAATCGGCGATCAGATGGGTTTTACAGCTGCAAATGTCGCACACCACCTCAAACAGATCAGAAAAATATATGGATAATTCCGCCCTGGCACCGGATTATCCATATTCCTTAAACGCAAACTTCCGGTTTACGAGACACAAATGGTATGCTATCATTATTTGTAGCTTTAAAGTGCAAACAACAAATTGATATGGAGATGGTATTATGAAATCTAAATGGTTTGTATTGTTTGGAATGTGTTTCGTGCTTTTGGGAATTTTTGCGGGATGTCAAAAAGCACCTCCCGAAGAACCGCCAATACCCGATAATGTTTTATTTTATATGAAAAGCACAAATTTAGAAGCCACCTGGGACAAAATAACTACAACAAAATTAAGCCAGGATATTAAGAATTTGGAAATTTGGAATAACCCTTTTGTGAAACAAGCTTTTTCGGAAATGGAAGATGCTTTTAAAGAAGCTGAAGAACAGATGGGCATTCCGATCAACAAGCAGACTTTCATGGCTGTGTTTGGCAAGCGTTTTGATATGGCGATAGTACCGGGACCTGCTGTACCCTATGGCATCTTCATTGCCGATATGAGCACGAAAGCAACCGGTTTGAAAATTCTGGATTACATTCAAAAAGAAGCTGGTTCTGCTAATGTCAGAACAGAAAAATACAAAAACCAGGAATTCACAGTTGTCAATTCTGATGATGATATGAATCTGGCATATTTCTTTTCGGGTGATCGGCTTATTTTTACTACCGATATCGAAGCAGCAAAAATGTGTGCCGATATACTTGCATGGGAAAAACCGCTTTTCTTTGAATCCGATAAATATAAGGGTCTTTCGGAATCCATGAAATCACAGGACGATCTTATGTATATTGACATCAGAGCCATTATCGACACATACAAAGCTGCAGTCCCTGATGACCTCAAAATGCAACTTGAAAATATTGATTATGATCAGATTATTGTTGGATCGAAGTGGAATGAAAAAGGATTAACCGGTGCTGTCGAATTGCATTACCCGTCGACATCAAAATTCCTTACGCTTTTTGGTGACAGTAAGCTGACGGGTGAAACCGCTCGATGGATTCCAGAGAATCCGTTATTTGCCAACGGCGGCGCAATCAAATTCCAGGAACTTTACGATGTGCAAAAAACAAAAATTCAAAAACTCGGTGAAATTGCCGGGAAGGATGTCTGGGATGAAATCGACAAAGAGCTTCAACAGGAGTTGAATATAAGTCTTGATCAAGACATCAGACCATGGCTTGGAGACGGAGCTTTTCTAAGTATCCACCGGGTCAACTCCCAAGGGACTATACCAATGCCTGAAACTGTAATCGGTATTGGCATCAAAGATAAATCCAAAGCTGAAGCGTTTGTCAATAAAATTCAGGAAATGATCACAGATGAATTCGGAAGCCGTCATTTGAAATTCCAGACTCTGGATATCGACGGCATGCAATATCATTATGTTCCCCTTCCTTTCGGGCCGAATATTATGCCCGGCTACCTCCTGACAGATAACTTCCTGGTTCTGGCTACATCTCAAACCGGAATTACCGATTCAATAAAGGCATACAAAGGCGAAACGAATAATTTCACTGATTCGAAAGCGTTTAAAGATATTGAGTCACTTCAATCAGGTAAAACGATCGGATTTCAATACTGGAACAACAAACAACTGATGACATCACTCAGCGATCTGATAAATAATTACCGGATGTTCTTTCCGGAAGAGATTAATCCTGATCAGGTGCAGGCTGCTTTGAACAGTCTGGGATCTATAGAGGATTTATATTCGGATATTGAGGTTGATCAAAACCGAATGAACAGCTCGTTTCAAATGACGATCAAATAGGAACGGAATCGAAACTGGAAATAAAATCTTTGCCCTCGATTTACCTGTGTTATTTTCTAGGCTGACTTTGGGGATCGAGGGCATCTCGTATACCATCCCCTAAGAAATTCAGTCCCATTACGGTAATCATAATAAAAATTCCAGGAAAGATTGCCATATAAGGATATCCGCTTAACATCATCACATCGGTTCCGGTATTTAAAATGTTGCCCCAGCTGGGGTGCGGGGGTCCGATACCGAGTCCCAAAAACGACAAACCTGCTTCAGCGATAATGACACCGGCCATTCCGAGTGTTGCTTGAACAATGATTGGAGCGGCGATATTGGGAACGAAATGCTGTAAAATTAATCTTCGGTTTGAAACACCCAGGGCACGGGCAGCCGCCACAAAATCTGATTCCTTGAGTGAAAGGATCTGTGCTCTTGCCAGCCGGGCATAACCAACCCAACCCATGACACAAAGAGCCATAATTAATAATGTAAGCTCCTGACCGCTGAATTTCTCTCTGAATATCGCCATCATTGCAATGGCAAGCAAAATACCTGGAAATGCCAGCAGGATGTCCACGAACCGCATGACACATTCATCAATCCAACCACCAAACATTCCGGATAAGATACCAATGAGGGTACCGACGAGAACGGAAAAAATCGTTACAGTGACACCCACCTTTACCGATACTTTCGATCCGTCAAGGACTCTGCTGAAAAGATCTCTTCCTGCATCATCAGTGCCAAAAGGATGTTGCCAGGTCGGGGATTGTTGTTGATTTTGAAGATCCTGTTTCAATGCATCATACGGTGCAATCGACGGTCCGATGATACCTGTAATCAAAAATAAAACCGTGATACACAATCCTGCGACCGCAAAATGATTTCTGGCGAATCGACGCCAGCTCTGTTCGTTATTCTTTCGCCAGCGAATGATAAAAACAGGAATGGTTAACAGAAGTAAAACCTGAAAGAATCGACTTGACAGGAAAGTGATAAGATGAAAAAAAGCCTTTCCCGTCAATGTAACCAGGGATATCAACAAAGTCAGCACTCCATAACGAGTAAAAAATTCAATGAAAACACCGGTGAAAAAGAGCATAACGATGATACCTGCGAGTATCATCCACTTTGCCTGCAATTTTCCAGCAGCAAGGATGCCATGTTTTGATCTGGTATTCAGTTGGATTCTTGGATCCAGATATCCGTAGGTCAAATCGGTTAACAAATTAACGAGTACATAGGAAAACGCTATAAGAAGAACGCAGCCTTGAATCACGGGATAATCCCTGGCAGTGATCGCATCAATGAGTTCTTTTCCGATACCGGGCCATGAAAATATTGTTTCGGTGATTATAGATCCACCCAGTAATGCTCCAAATTGAAGTCCCAAAATGGTGACAACTGGAATCAATGCATTTCGCAAAGCATGCCGAAGTATCGCCCTGCAGTGGGAGGCTCCTTTGGCATAAGCTGTCATAATATATGGGGATCGAATGACATCCAGGAGACTCGATCGAATCATACGCGTTAAAATAGCAGCTAAAGCGGTGCCCAGCGTAATCGCCGGCAATATAAAGGATGTTACACCTTCCGGACCATAAATCGGTGTCGGAAGCCAATCCAGCTGAAGGCAAAAAATAAGAATCAACATAGGACCAAGCCAGAA
>JAFGJC010000419.1 GCA_016929305.1 candidate division CSSED10-310 bacterium
AAGGGTGTTCTGCCTCATAAAGAGCCGTGCTGTCCAAAAAAAGGTACCGTTCAATCCCGGGATGATAGATAGCGGAACCGATAATGGTGGTTACCAGACCATCAACCGGAACGGCAGCATCTGGATTTTCAATCCAAATGGGTTCACTGCCGTTCATTCCGCCAAAATAACGATACGCGCCGTATGTGATGATACTATCGACAGGAACTCGAGCGAGATAAACTCTGCCATCACCGATAATATCCCAGTCCCATGCCCATCCAATACTCAGGAAATACACATATCCATCCGTATTCAACGAGTAGTTTTTCCCCATATTGATGACCATGGGGCATCTGAAATAACTTCTTTCTGAATTTGGCGATTCTTGAACCCATGGCGTTCCTTCAACGACAGTCCATGATTGACCGTCATCATCGGAATATGCCAAATAACCTTTTAGGGGTTCTCTTTGCGGCGACACCAAAAACAAATATATTCTGTCATCAACAGCTAAAATACCTGCAGGTTTATCATCATGAACCGTATGGGGAAAACCTGAGATTCCATCCGGCACATCCCGCGTTCTTAGACAACCCGAAGAGGACATGACACAGGCAAGATCTGGAACCGTACCTGTCATTACAACGACGCCAGCATCCGTTACATCGCTGTCCCAGTCAAATGTGTCACAGTCCGGATGACCCCAGTCAAGCCCAGCACCACATCCGTCACCCCAAGTGAAAATCAATTCTCCGTCATGGGTACTCCCGTTAGCCCATGTCGATAGCCATAAATCTCCATGAGATGGAATTGGTTTATAAGGTCCGAAACCTATTTCCGCGTGATCGATAACCGGTTCATAACCGCAATCGTCCGGGCAGGATTCCACTATTTCATCATCAAAATTTTCACAAATACCATTGCCGCAAAATGAAAAATCAGGTGGATTTCGTAAATTATTGAGATGGCAAACATCCTGAACCCACACATCAGAAACATTGATATCGTTGCTTTCGTGGCTGGACACTGGACATACTCCAGCCAATAGTGCCAATATCAAGTAAACATAACCGAGTCGTCTCATTAAATCGCACTTCCTGAATGTACTTTATACCTTTTCCACCCAGGTTAAAGCAAGATCTTTCGTTTAAAGCGGCACATATTTGTCTTTGAAAAAGAAATTGCATACGCCAGACGTCTGCCTTTACCCAAAAACTGATGGAAGGTATTAATACCTTTACAATTTCGGATTAATTTGTTTTAACGTACTTATGTTGAAGAGAGAGGATTGGATGAAGTTTCATTTTCTGATGGTGATATTGTCTGTCCTGACGATCAATCCATGTTTCAGTCAGGATGACGTCATTGTCTGGTTTGTGGACAACGCTACGGGACATATTGTCAAACCGCCGTACCACCATAGAGGATACTATTATGAGTATGAAACGAAGCGGTATTATGTCGGGCAGCGGTATTATGCCAAGATGGCTGAATTGGGCAAGTATACGGTGATGCTGGTAACCCCGACACCGGTGCCGCCGACAAAGACACCATATAAACCAATCGATTGGTCAAAAACGGAATTGATGTCTCTGGATAAATACCGGCTAAAGTCATCTGAAGACACGCATGCCTCTTACGATAAAAGAGGTAAAGTTTTAAATGATATTATCATGATTTCTCCAAAGAGTTTTCGGTTCAGTGAACCATCGACACCGACGCCGAAGCCTTATATTCTGGTTCCTTGTCCGAAATGCTCCGGATCGGGACATCTTATCGAAATAAAAGCAACCTCTTTTGGCGAGGTTCCGGCCGATGTTATTTGCCCGGTATGTCACGGTTCTGGAACAATCAGAAAACCTCGGTTCCGGTCATCCGCCGCAACAAGCGATTTTACGCCGACACCTTCGAATGAGAATATTCCCAGCCCCGTATTTACGCCGTCACCACCGGTCGCCTCGCCCACCGTACCCATCGATAATGATTCAGGTTGAGATGAGTCAGACAAACAGACAGTCTCCCTAACATACGAAATCGCATTTCGCAGTAACCATCTAATGGGAAACCAGATTTTTGACGCGACAGCTATAATTCTGTATGATTTTAATTGATCAGGGGGAAGCGGGAGTTTGCATTTTGGAGGGGATTTTTATGAAATCTACCTGTATCCGGCTGATCTTCATAACACTTATGGGCAGCTTATTCTGCGCCGTGAGTTTCACATGGACACCGATGCCTGTCGTTGACGATCCGCTGGTGAGAATGCCAGGAACGCAACCGGAACAAGGTGTTACGCTTGAAGATCCCGGACGGTGTCTGAATTGCCATTCCGGGTACGATCCCATAGCGGAACCGGGTTCCAACTGGAAAGGCTCCATGATGGCGCAATCCGCCCGTGACTTTCTGTTCTGGGCATGTCTGACCGTTGCAGCGCAGGATTCCATCTGGGCTATCGGCAGGCCAAACGCGACTGACATCTGCGAACGCTGTCATTTCCCGATGGGCTGGCTGGAGGGGCGGTCGGATCCGACAAATGCATCTAATATGACTCGAGCTGACTTTGACGGAGTTCAGTGCGATTTTTGTCATGCCTCCTATGATCCGTTTTTTGAAGACACCTCTCAAGGTATTCGAGAAGGTAGTGAATGGCTGACATATTGGGATGAAACAAACGCCAGCGGAACACCCTCACAGCCAGCAGCAGACAACGCCTACACTGAAGATCAGTTGCAGTCGCTGAATGTTATACACTTCAATGGAACAGATTTTTACGGGCCGGACAATCGTCCCCTATATCCAGCATATTCAGAAAACGCGGGTGGCCAGTATTACGTTAGCACCACTGCCGACAAACGGGCATCGTTCGCCGATGCCGATGCTCGTCATCAAATGATTTACAGTCGCTACCACAAAAGCCGCTATTTTTGTTCGACTTGTCATGATGTTTCTAATCCTGCTCTTGCAAACCTGGATTATGAAGGCACACCTCCCAACGACGGGACAACACTTCTCCACACGGAAAATCATGCGGCACACAGTTATTATCATGTGGAACGGACTTTTTCTGAATTTATGCTGTCCGATTTCGGTCTGGATGGAGGAGCTTTGGGGACAGGATTCTTTGATCCCTCAACATTCGATACCTCTTATGCCGATAATGCGATCGCCAAATGCCAGGATTGCCACATGAAAGACACGGTGGGACAAGGTTGCGACAAGCAGGGTGTTCCGATTCGCCCCACAGAAAGTATTGAGCATCCGATGAGTGGAGTGCCGACACATGATTTAACCGGTGGAAACGCATGGGTTTCGTATGTTCTCGCCAGCACCGTCTCTGGATCTGCCAACTATAATGCTCTGAACAATCAACTTCTCCATCAGGGTTCCGGTATTCTTACGCTTGATCTTTCTGCGGGCGAAGGCATTGATTCCTCAGCGCTTCTTAACGGCGTGACGCGAGCTCAGCAGCAGCTTCTTCATGCTGCCTCCATACAGGATGCTGAGTTCGATCCTCTCACAAAGATCCTTTCTTTCCGCCTTGTCAATCATACTGCTCATAAACTCATTTCCGGATTTCCGGAGGGTCGGCGCATGTTCCTGAATGTCAAAGCTTATCAAAACGGCGAGTTAACTTATGAAATCAATCCTTACGATACCGCTGCCGGAACGTTGAAAGGGCTGGAGTATCCCTATACATCTACCGATTTGCCGACACCGGTGCCACTGACCGCAAACGAAGAACACCGTGAAGAGTTTATCTATGAAATGCACCCGACAAGCACCTTAACAAACGAATCCAAAACCTTTCATTTCGCACTGGCAACGGGAAGATACAAGGACAACCGGATACCACCCAAGGGATTCCGTATTGGTGAAGCGGCAACTCGTCTTTGCGAGCCGGTCTGGGAAGGTACGCCCGTTCCGGATTATTTTACAGCGGATGAATACGCTGGCGGGTATGATGCCATCGATATAACTCTACCCGAAGTCCCTGATGACATTCAAATCCAACTCTATTACCAGACCACCAGCAGGGAATACATCGCTTTTTTGAGAGATGAAATCAATGGCACGGGATCACTCACACTCACCGATCCACCACCATCAGGAGAAACAACAAGCTATGTCATTCAAACAGACCCCTTTTTCGGCCAGTTGAAAGCCTGGGGAACGACGGTGTGGCAGTTGTGGGTCCACAACAAGGATGTTCCGGGCTCTTCTCCTTTTCTTATGACTGAATCCAGCGTATCCGTACCTCCGACACCAACTCCCGAAACCACCGCAACTTATACACCAACAGTTTTGCCGACTAGCACACCAACCAGCACACCGACGAATACCCCCACCAGCACTCCAACGAGCACTCCAACGAGTACGCCAACGAGTACGCCAACGAGTACGCCAACAAGTACGCCAACAAGTACGCCGACTAATACGCCTACGGACATACCGACAACATTGCCATCATCAACGCCCACTCCCGCTCAAACAGCCACACCAACAGTCACGGCAACGCCAGCATGTATTCACGATGGAGACTCAAACAGAGACGGCGATGTCACAGCGGAAGACGCTCAAATAGCCTTCCAGATCGGTCTGGGAGTTTATGTGCCCACATATGAAGAAGAATGCGCAGCCGACTGCAATGGCGACGGATCCGTCACCGCCGGTGATGCTCAAGGTATCTTTTATACGGGTCTCGGTTTGGGTTCCTGTGCCGACGCCATCTAGTCAACGCAGACGGCGCCACCCAGATTGTAATTATTCCTTAGTAAAAAGAAATCCGTAGCATTAACAATATGATCCTCATTCAGATCACCTCTGTCGTCGTATCCCGGTTCGCCTTCCACCTTATTATAAGATCCCCTGAGAATGAAAAAATCTGTGGAGGTTACGTAATTATCATCGTTCGCATCACCTTCCAGCAAGGTGCCAAAGGTGATAACCGGAGTGATGTCGCTTTCGATAACGTCAACATCTTCATGTTTTGCGGCAAGGGCATGATCGCTTTTTACCAGCACATCATATAATCCTGCTTTCACATCAACAGTAAAACACCCCATCGTATCTGAAAAGGTGTGATACACAATATCTCCTTCAGCATCGCAAAGCGTGACATCCATACCGATTTCCCAGCTATCGTGTGGAGGATCGACACCCGGACGCTGAAGCGTAACCTCTCCGGATAACGTTCCCATCGGGACCGGAATGCTATGGTGATATCCCATGTCGACCATTCCGCTGTCTGGTGAAAGATCTTCCGCAGTTGTTGTGGAATCCAGACATAATCCAGTCAGAGAGAAACAGGTATCCGAAGACAATCCAGCTCCTTGATCGATACAGGGACTTATCGATTTTAACGCAGTATCCAGATAATACTCTCCGGGCAGATCAGGATCGAATTCAGGATACTGATTGATATTGCCCGAACCGGAACCACTCCAACCTCCCTGAATATCAGTTGCATTAATTACTGGTGTGCCGCCATCAACAGCTCCGCCGGTATTACCCCAGATAATGCTGTTGAGAATAGACGGAGATGATGTAGCTCGAATACCATACCCTCCATTATCAGCAATCGTGCAATTCCCGATAGAAATATCAGGACACTCGATACCATTATAACTGTTCAGAAAAACAAGACAATTAAAGAGTGAAGAGTTGGTACCGCCGGTGCTGAAATCAATACCGTTTCCTCCGCAGTGATCAACGCGTACACTTTCCAGAACGGATTGAGTGGCTGATGAAATCTGTACACCTGTTGCCTGACACTTTTCGATAACAGCATATTGAATGACAGGATTCGAACCATTCCATACCACCGCGGGATATGAACTTGACCCGGCATAACGGATCACGCAATGATGAAATACGCTTCCCGAACTGTTTCCTGACATGTACAACCTCTGCCAGTCCCCTGGTTCGGGCGGCACGGTGTCTCCATCATTTCGCGAGTCTCCCATGATGGTGTCATCATTGATGGATGTGACAACTACCGGTCGAATGGGCGATCCGTCAAGTATTAAATCGCCATCTGATGAAATAGCACCGGATTCCATCTTCAAAACCGCTCCCGGCTCCCAGCGAAGCGATTTTCCAACGGGAACAGTGAAGCCCTGGCTGACAAAAGGGATTTGATTATCGGAATACGCTGTTCCATAGACACCAACGGAGGGGATCCGGATCCCGTCAATGGTATTGCCGGAAGCATCATTTCTACGGACCTCTCCAAATCCAAAAATTGCATACCCATCGCAATCCGTAACAATATTGTCACTGATGACATTATCGGGATGAAAACCTGACACATGCAGTCCGTCTCCACCCATACCGGTAACGATATTATTACAAACAATACTGTACCCCGTACCGGTCATATACAAGCCTCGATAATAACCGTCTTCCAGTGTGGAATCAGTAAGAACAGCATTTTCTGCAGACCACCTTATCATCGGATAGGTGGAAGCGCCGCCATAAGCGATAATGCAGTGCACGAATGTGCTGCCGGTACTGTTTCCGGACAGAAAAATCCGCTGCCAGTCACCTGGGCCGGGTAAAACAGCATTCGCATTGTTATTGGTATCCCCGCCATAGCGATCATCATGGATGGAGGTGATAATCACCGGTTCCATAGCTGTTCCTTCGCACGTGAACGTGCCGTCGACATTGATGGCGGAGGATTCCATCTTGAGTATTGATCCCGGTTCCATCGTCAATGCCTGACCTACAGGAATGGAAAATCCGTCAGCAACATATACCAGATCATTATCGGCATACATTGTTCCGAAAAGCGACGTGTTGATGACTTTCATGCCATCTGTGCCGTTGTTGGAGCCGGTATTGCTGCGCATCTCGCCGAAACCGATAATCGCATATTCGGAACAACCGGTGATTGAATTGCCGGATATTTGATTGGTGGAGTAGAAATTAGTGACATGTATTCCATGCTCGCCAAGACTATAAATGTCGTTCCCGGTTATTGTCACCGGATCGCTTGCGCTGACATAAATTCCCGTATCTTGAGCGTTCGAAATAGTGCAGTTTGTGATGACAGCGGAATCCCCGCGCCAGTCAATCATGGGATAACTCGACTGACCGCCATAAGCCAGTACGGTGTAATTAAAACTGCTCCCCGTACTGTTTCCGGAAATATAAAGTCTTTGCCAGTCTCCCGGGACCGGTAACGATGCATCACCGTCATTGTTTGTGTCACCGCCAAGTGTGTCATCTTTTATAGATGTTATAACAACAGGCGACACACTCGTTCCCTGGCTTTGAAATGTCCCGTTTATGGTAATTGCCCCCGTCTCCATTTTTAAAATAGTTCCTGCTTCCATTATAAATACCTCACCGACAGGAACCGTAAAACCACTCGATACAAACAAAAGACCGTTATCGGCATATGCTGTTCCGATAATCTGTGCTGCGGGAATTTTAACACCGTTCACGGCGTTATTCGTTCCGGTGTTTCTGTGAACGATGCCGAAACCGTTGATGGCATACCCGCCACAGTCTGTAACATGATTGTCGGAAATTTCCGTCAGTGGATTGTAGCTTGAGACGACAATTCCATCGGATCCCATATTTTCAACGGTATTGTTCGATATAGTTGACGCAGCGCTGCTGACAATGATGATACCCTGCGCGTAACCGTTCTGCAGTGTGCAATTTTGAATAATGGGGTGGTCACCATAAAAATGTATCATGGGATATGTCGATTGACCTCCATAGGCAAGAATGCAGTCAGAAAATGAACTGCCGGAGCTGTTTCCTGTAATGTAAATTCTTTGCCAATCTGCAGGTGACGGCATCACTGCGTTGCCGTCGCTGTAAGTATCTCCGCCGTACGTATCATCATGGATGGACGTGATGACAACAGGTTCCGATGCGGTGCCGCTTACTGTCAGTGTACCGTCGACCGAAATTGATGGGCTTTCCATTTTTATAATAACACCGGCCTCGACAAGCAAGGTCTGGCCTACGGGAACATTAAATCCATTATTGATAAGCACAAGACCATTATCGGCATATAATGTGCCATAGACTGATGATCCCGTTAATTTTATCCCGTTGGTACCATTCCCGCTTCCGGTATTGCGCCGGACAACGCCGGAAGCTTGCATGGCATAACCGGAACATCCTGTAATAACATTATCCGTTACGGTGTTTGAAGGCAGAAAATTATCTAAGCGAATTCCATCATTTCCCATTCCATTGATCTGATTTCCGATCACCGTCGTAGCGTCGGAAGAAGCAACATGAAGACCGCGACCGGCACCATATTCCATTATTGAGTTTTGAATATTCGGTGCACCACCGTACCAATGCAATATCGGATAGCTGCTGGAACCGCCATACGCCAGATAACAATAAGAAAAAGAGCTGGCTGCACTGTTGCCCGTGATATAGATACGTTGCCAATCACCGGGTAATGGCAATGTAGCAGAACCATCATTATATGTATCACCGCCAAAGTTATCATCATGAGACGACGTAATGATAATGTTTTCCGCTATGGTTCCATTGGCTAGAAAATCTCCGTTGACAGTTATCGTTCCTGATTCCATTTTAATTATCGATCCCGGTTCGATTGTGAATACTTGTCCGGCAGGAACGGTAAATCCTGAGCTGATATATGGAAATGTATTATCTGCATGCAAAATTCCATAAATACTTGTGTTTAAAATTTTTATTCCATTTATGCCATTACTCGAACCCACATTTCCGCTGATGGTGCCTGCACCTGTTATTGCATATCCGGAACAATTTGTGATGGTGTTATTCGAGACAACCGTTGCAGCATTGAATACTGTCAGACATATGCCGTCTCCATTCATTGCGGAAATTATATTATCCTGAATGGATGCTGATTGATCTGAACTGATCCGTATACCTGCGCCGCCGCCGTTTTGAACTGTACAGTGATGAAAATAAGGTGCTGCGCCGTACCATGAAATGCTCGGATGGGAAGAACTTCCTGCATATTCAATACGACAATACTCCATTACGCTTGCTGTACTATTAGCGGTGATATAAACCCGCTGCCAATCTCCAGGAGACGGTGTTGCATTGCCGGATGTAAACAGAATCTCATCACCGTTCGTACCAACGGCATTTAGAATGCCATCCACGGAAAGCGCGTGCCCGGACCCGAATCGAAGTTCCACACCCGGTTCAATGGTCAAAGTAACACCTACCGCAACGGATAAACTTGATGTTGTGATATAAGGATTGTTGCCGGGAGACCATGTCGTATCCACGTTGATAGCTCCCCCCACGTATGTTTGTGAAGATGCTGCTCCACAGAAAACAGTTACACTCAGCATGACACAAATAATAACTTTCCTCGCGTTCACGGAAACCTCCTCTGAAGTATGTAAAAAGCGGTTTATCAGTGAGAACTCTATCAAACCTGCGAAAATCTGTCAGCTTGTATATTGTCGCGACCGGATGTATTTTTTTCAAACAGTCTGGGTTCCCTGAACGTTATCCAACCGAATCAACAGCAGAGGATGCAGATATGATCGCCGAACTTTATGACACATATTACGATGAACTCAAACAATACGCTTCAGCTCGTTGCATTAATCCAGATGATGCGGAAGATCTGCTCCAGGAAACCTTTTTGAAGGCCATGACCCATATCGAACTATTAAAAATTTTATCACACTCGCAAAGAAGAGCCTGGCTGTACCGAGTACTTAAAAATATCCATATTGATCTGATAAGACGGCGCAAATTTGAAATCCCAACGGATGATCTAATTGAAATGCCTGTAAATGCCGATCCTTCAAATGTCATGGACACCGAGCGACTGCTTTCAAAGATTCCGGTTAGGTTCAGGAATGTAATGGAAATGAAATACATTCTGGGAATGACCAGTAATGAAATCAGCCGGATCCTGTCCATGGAACCATCTTCCGTGCGATTCCGAATCTATACTGCCCAGCATAGATTACGATCGAAGACGGCATCCACTGCAAAGAAAGATGTATCAACCAACAAGATTTCAAACAATCAATGAGTTACCAAAGGAGGATTTATGAACAAAGTATTATCCAATATCGGGCTCCTGGATCTGAGGAATGCCACGGAGGAAAGCATCAAAGATATCGCTGTAATCAAGAATGTGGGGGTTGTTATATACAGCGCAGAAACCGCTCACCTTCTTTCCAAACTGAATATCGGGAATATGGGGTCATCCCTGGAAGTATCCAGTGACTTCAAGATACTCACCGGACAAATGTTCATCACAGGTGATTATCTGGCAACATTATCTGAACCGCTCAACATTCTCGTGACAGGTCAACTCATGATCCGCCCAGATGTTACACCGGAAGATATCAAAATGAAAATCGGCAAACTTGTCGTTATCGGCCAACTTATGTGCCCCAATAAACTCATGCCGCTTATCCAGTCAAAACTGGTTGACCATGTAGGTCAGAATATCGTCTATCCGGATAATGGGAAGCTTCTGATAGGAACGACGCATGTGAATACAGGTTTTCTTCAATCCCTTCCCGTAAAGACAAGTCTCGTATGCATCGGAAAACTGAGTCTGACGGAATCGGTTTCGAATGATCTCTTCACGGAAAACATCGACAGGGTTCATATGACAGGTAAAATCATCGTTCGGGAAGATTTGCATGGTATTTTGCAAAAGCATCTCGATCCCGAATCGCAGTACAAACTTGAAATCATTCCTCTTGGATACGAGATGATCGATAAACCGTTACATCTGGACGCTCTGTCCATTAAACGTTTCAAAAAAGCAAAACTGTACACCAAACATTATCTATATATAGATAAGGATATCGATGCAAAAATGTTAACCACACACATCGAAAAACTCCACAGCAAATCCATAATCCTTTGCCACAAAGATCTCTGCGAAACCCTTCTTGAACTCTGCTCCGGTGACGATGTAAAGGTTCTGCCTTTCGCTGAAAAATTGTTGATTGTGGACGGCGAGGAAGAGTTGACAGCGGAAGATCTGGAATATATCGATGGTAAATTAACGATCTTGATCCTTGGAACATTGACCGTAAAAGACACCGTGACTCCCGATCAACTGATGGATAAAATCGATCAGATTGACAATTTGGGTGTTATTGTTTCAGATGCCGGCCGGCTTGGTGCGATAAAGGCAAAACTTCGAACCAGGAAAGGCCAGATGATGGACAGGAATGCCCCTCAGGAGGAAACACCTCCGGGAATGCAGAATGTTGGATATCTGAAACTTTAGTACTGTTTCGCGGAACCGGAACGATGCCGCTAATATTCCGGTTCCGCACGTCCCGGCTATTAGGATTTTTATTCTGACTCGAGTTGTTATTTTGATATTCAGATTACCGAAACACAGTAACTTTCCGGAAATTGTGTAAATGCTGAACTTGCTGCACTCCGGTCATTTTTTTGGTTTCTATCGATGGTTCCGGCGACAAATCAATCGCATTATTCAGGAAGGTATTGGTTTTACGGCTTTCAGATCGGATTTTGCCTGACTGATATCCAATATTTCGAAGTGAGTATTATTGATTTTGTTATAATGCTCGATAAAAAGCATCGCATATCGCATGCCGGTTGATGGGGCAATGGCTGCAGCCAGAAGGAAAACAGAGAGGAACGGGAAAAAAACAGTGACTTCCTCAAAAATGCAGATTCCCAGAAATATCCAGAATATTCGGGATCGAACAAGTTTTTTTAACATATCTGAATCCTTCCTGTTTGGTGATCAATGTTATGCTATTCCGCGAATCGTTGCCAGACGGCATTGGCACATTCCCGGGAATGGGCGGCAATTTCTCTTTCATTGAGAGTGGTCAGTATTCGATCTTTCATCAGCCATTTTCCAGCAGCCATTGTGCCTGTTACCGCGCTGGCTTCGAATCCGAAAAGTATGTGCCACGGAAGGTTTCCCGCTGTCATTTCCGTGATCGGTTGATAATCTACCATGATAATGTCGGCGTAAGCTCCTGCCGAGAGCTCACCCAAGGGGGCTTCTGGCCAGAAAATTCGCGTCAGGGCGGCATTGTTCGTCACTGCCATGGTAATAACATCGTTTCCGCTGGCGGCTCGTGGATCACCCTGCCAGATTTTATGAAGAAGATATGCCGCTTTCCATTCTGCAAACATGTTATTACTGAACCCGTCATTTCCCATGGCAACTTTGATGCCTCCCCGCAACATCGTTTCTACTGGGGACACACCGACGGCATTATTCATATTGGATCTGGGCTGGTGCGTTACCCACGTGCCGGTATCCCTGATTCGTTCCATCTCCCAGGCATCGATGTGCACGCAATGAGCCAGAATGGTTTTGGATCCCAGGATTCCGGCATCATGAAGCCGATGAATCACTCGCTTTCCGAATCGTGCGGTACTGTCTTCTTGATCAGCCAGGCCTTCCGCAGCATGAAGATGGAAACCCGTATTCAATGTTTCGGCAACAGCCCTGCATTTCTCCAATGTTTTATTCGCGAGAGATAGCGAGGCATGCAACCCAAACGATCCAGCCAGCATGGAGTCCGGTTCAGTTGTCATTTTTTTCAGAAAACGTTCATTTTCATTGATGCCGAATTCCGTTTCTTCAGCACCGTTTCGATCGGACACCTCATATGACAAGCAAGCTCGTAGACCGCTTTTCTTTACGGCATCTGCGATAATGTCAAGACTTCCGATCGTGCTTCCCGGACTGGCATGATGATCTATCAGTGTTGTCGTGCCATGTTTAATGGCATCTACCAAACATGCCAACGTGCTGAATTCGACATCTTTAGCGTGAAGGGATCTGTCGAGTTTCCACCAGAGTTTTCCAAGTATTTCCGGAAAGTTTTTGGGTGCGGCGCCGGGAATCGCCAATCCCCTGGCAAATGCACCATAGAAATGTGTATGAGCACATATATTGCCCGGCATTATAAGTTGCCCTTCAGCATCGACACTCGAATCGTCCGGATACTTTGATTCTAAAACCGCCGATTCCCCGATACACTCAATTTTATCTCCCGATATTTTTACAGCGCCATTTGGTATGATCCTGTGATCTTTGCCAAAGGTAACCACAACTCCATTGGTTATCAGCATATCCGCCTCCTTTGTTCACCCGCCTGTAACTCCAACAAAAAAGACAGGCTGTCTTTGATCCCTTCATATATAATGATCATCTCTGCCGCCCGACGCAAATCAACAGGTGTCTCAAAAGGTTTTTTCAACTGGTGATTTTCAACGGTAAGATTTCTCGTCAGCAGCACTCGAAGTGCCTCGGTTTCAAAAACATACCCTTTAGGATGTTCCGTAATCGAATATTCCTGACCGTTTTCGCGCCTGACTAAACCTGCATTTTTCACATGAAATGCATTATTCTGTTCGTTTTCATATTCGCTTTTGTCAAGAAAGAGCCGCGGTTTATCAAGATATGGTTTTCCTTGATGCACGCAAAACGTCGCACAGTTACCGCAGGCATTACAGAAATCTTCGATATGGATCACCTGACGATTTTGTTCCACGTGGAACAGATGGTATTTCGAAATGTTAATCATTCCTTCCGCATAAACAAATACCGGCAATTCCGTGGATATCGCCCGCGTCAGATAATATTCATTCGCCCTGTTGGGACAAACATCGACACATTTATCGCAAAACACATCGCATTGAAGGCATCGTTTTGATTCCGATACAGCATAATCTTTTGAAAGCGTCTGTTCGACAAGTTGGAATCCATTCCGTTCATATGGCGGAAGGAGTTCCTGGTGGTTGGCATCAACTTTCATGATTCGCCGCCGTTTGATATCCCAGATCTCTGCCTCACTGAACCGGTTTAAGTGATTTTCGGTTAACAAGAATGGAACATTCAGATCTCGGCAGATGGATTCCGCTGCCCGGCGGCCGTCTGCACACGCTTCAATGATAATCGCCGGACCGCGAACGGCATCACCTCCAGCATATACTCCCGGTTTACTGGTCGATCCCGTTGTCTGATCCACCTGTATGGCACCTTTAGAAGTCAAGACAAAACCGGTCATCGAAAGCAATGTCATGTCGGGTTGCTGACCGACAGCAAATATTACGGTGTCCGTATCAATAGTAAACTCCGATCCTTCCACCGGTTCCGGTCTGCATCTGCCGTCCTCGCCGGGAGCTCCGAGGCGGTTTCGGATACATCTAATACCTGTCACACAATTGTTTTTGGAGATAATTTCGAGCGGGGAAACCAGCTCATCAAGAATATTGCCTTCTTCACGTAAGGCTTCTATTTCATCTTTCTCGGCCGGCATCTCATGAATGCTCCGCCGATAAATCACCCGGACACTGGATTCTGTGAGACGGGATGCCGTCCGGGCCACATCCATAGCCGTGTTGCCACCGCCAACGACGACCACACGAGATCCTAGTTTTACAGGTTTATTGGCAGCGACACTTTCGAGCACTTCCAGTGCATGGAGAACACCATATGCAGCGTTGCCGTCAATATCTGTTTCGGCATCCAGTGGATAGCCGCACGCCACATACACCGCATCATAATCTCGGTTTAAAAGAGTATCCGGAGATTCTGTTATCGGTTGTGAACAGAGAATAGTGACGCCAAGATGCCGAATTCGATCGATATCCGATTGAACCCGATCTTTGGGAAGGCGGAAATCAGGCGCAAGCGCCAACATTCCTCCCGGACGGTCCTTGGCTTCAAAGACAGTTACCTTGAAACCATTCAACGCCAGGAAATATGAAGCGGCAAGACCCGACGGACCGCTTCCGATAATCGCAATTTTTCTACCGTTTGGTGGCGCAACCGATAAATTCGCCCGCCCGTTCTCCGCAGCAAAACGTTTCAACGAACGGATCTGAACAGGCTCATCATAGTTATTTCTGGTGCACCGGGTCTGGCACAAATGGGTGCAGACATATCCGGTAACCATTGGCAAAGGATTTTGCTCCAGGACAATCGATAATGCTTTGTCGGCATCACCGTGTTCCAGACACCATGCGTACCCCGGAACATTTTGTTTAACGGCACATTTTTCGACACAGGGAGCTGTTATACAATCAAAAAGCGTAAGCGTCGACTCGACTTTCGGAAGACCGAAAGGATGATAAGATTTTTTATATCGATGTTCCTGGAGGGCTTTACTGGCAGCTTTCTGAGCGCTTTCGACCTTATCAGCCATCAAATCCGGGAGCGATTCCTTTCTCAGAGTTTCCATGCCCCCTTTGATCGAATCAATGTAGTTTTTGAATTTCGCATATCCCCCGGGCTTCAATACATCTGTGGCGACACTTACGGGATATGCGCCAGAAGATAATATCTCCAGGATATTATAAGAATCCGCGCCGGCGGAAAAAGAGATGTTAAGACGGCCGTTAAACTCCGATTGTAGTTTCGCAAGCAGATTTATCGTCAAAGGATACAGCGCTCGACCGGACATATACATTTCATTTCCAGGCAGATATCCCTTTACATTTTTCATTGCCAGAGTATTGCTGAGTTTTACTCCAAACCGAACACCGCAACTCTCGGCAGTTTTTTGAAGCGCTTCGATCATTTCCAAAGCTCTGTCATACGATAGATCATTCTCAAATACGGAATCGGGTATAACAATATCCGTAAAACCGAGCGAATGATGAAGAATATCCATAACCATGGATTTACCCAGCAATGTTGGGTTGAGTTTTACGGTGGTATGCAGATGACGTTCCATCATAAGGAAACGGGCGATGTTCTCGATTTCTTCCGGCGGACAACCGTGCATTGTCGAAAGCGTAACATTATTTGAGATTTCTGAAGGTATCTGAATATCAGCAAAATCGGGAAATCGTTTTTTCAAGATGTGCTTGCAAGCATCGATCTCCTCAGACGCATCCGCCATTGTTTCCATGAACCTGATCATCGGTTCACTGGAAATTCCTTCCAGGTTATAACCGACGCTGATATTGAACACCGTACCGAACGGCATACTCGTGCCGAACTCCAATATTTCCCTTAAAACATGAATCAAAACCCATGCTTTAACATACTCCCCTGTAGATTGATTCAGTTTCAATTCCTGGGACCATTCCACATTATATCCTTCATCTTCCATATCGATACAGGGTCTTGGAATTTCCAGTTCATCCATAATCTGGACCGTTTTCAATTCGATGAAACGGCCGCCGCATAACCAGGCGGAAATGATGTTTTGCGAAAGTTGTGTATGAGGACCCGCAGCGGGACCGACAGGCGTTTCGAGAAAGTGCCCGAAGATTTCTGGAATATGGTACCGGCATTCAGTCTGAGGGTAATAAAACTGGGATTTATGAATGCCGAAAATCGTATTTCTGGTTTCCCATTCCTTTAGCATACGAGTAAAAATAACTTCGAATGGCTGAACAATCATGATGTCCGACATAATGCTTCCTCCCCAATATTACGGCAGGCATGTTGTCGTCAGAACAGAGTGATGAAATCTGAGTACCCCACTTGCCATCGTTTGTCAATCAACCATCATCGATCAGGCGTTAAGACCCGCTCAATTATATCAGGAGTTTCGGTCCATACAGATTCCGCGTATTGTCGAAGGCGTTGTGAATCACATGATCCAAAGTAACATTCTTTATCTCTGCGATCGCTTTAGCAGCCAATATAATATTTGCGGGTTCATTGCGATCGCCCTGTCTGGGAGCAAGAACTGGAGCGTCGCTTTCCAGTAAAATGGATGAAAGCGGGAGATTTTTGACGAGTTTTTGTTTTTGCCTGGATCTGACGATGGAGGGGGGTATGGAAAAAAAGAAACCGGCGTCCACTGCTTCAAGCGCGGCGGAAGCTTTCCCGTCGAATGCGTGGAGTTGAACATGGCGAGCGTTTTCATCGATCAGAAGTTGAATGGCATGCCGGCCTGCAGATCGTGAATGCACATTTAACGGCAGTCCGGATTTTTTGGAAATCCCGATAAATCGACGAAACACCTCCTTTTGTATTTCCCTGTCCGCTTCATCCTGGACCTTCCAAAAATCAAGACCCACCTCCCCGATGCAAACCAAATCTTGTTGATTGGCATCAATAAATTCGATCATCTGTTCAGCCTGATCGAGATCCAGGATCGTGGGATACAAACCGGCACCGGCAGAAACGATGGCAAACACATCAGACAAGTGAAGATTTTTCCGGGCATCCTCCAGGGTTTCACCAACGGCGACAATCCGGCAAATCCCCGCAGCCTCAGCTCTTCCCAAAACTGATTCACGATCCGAGTCAAACTCCGGAGCGTTTATGTGACAGTGCGCATCGATAATGCTTTGAGTCGGTATCGCGAGTTTCTTTCTCACAGATAACGAAAACCGTTAAAATCGTTCTGTGCGCAAATGGCAGTAAGGTTCAGCGCCTTTTTGGTCATAATAATCCTGATGGTAATCTTCAGCTACCCAGAAAGTTCCCGCAGGAGTTACTCGTGTTGCAATTTTATAACCCTTTTCCTTAAGAACATCTATCAGTTTTTCTGCAATCTTCCGCTGTCTGTCATTGACATAGAATATCTCCGAACGATATTGGCTGCCTATATCAGGTCCCTGTCGATTGATTTGAGTCGGGTCGTGGATTTCAAAGAAAAGCTTCGCCAGCGTTTCGTAATCGGTTTTTTCGGGATCGAACAGTATCTCAACAGCTTCAGCATGTCCTGTCTTTTTATTGCAGACTTCCTTATAGGTTGGGTTGCTGACATCTCCGCCGATATAGCCCACGGTGGTTTCTTTTACGCCATCCAACTTGTTGAAATAGTATTCGACACCCCAGAAACACCCGCCGGCAAAAATCGCTCTTTCCAGGGGTTTTTTAAGCGCTTCACCGGCAGGAACAAAATCCATCGATATGGAATTGACACAGTGCCGTGTATTCTTTTCGGTGAAGCCTTCTCCCAGAAAGACATGTCCCAGATGCGCGCCGCAGTTGCCACATATAATTTCTGTTCGGACGCCGTCTGCATCTTCGATCCGCTTGACGGCACCAGGAATTTCATCATCAAAACTCGGCCAGCCGCAATGGGAATCGAATTTGTTTTCTGAGGTGTAAAGAGGTGCATAGCATCGGCGGCAGATATATGTTCCTTTTTCGTTATGGCTGTAATATTTACCGGAAAAAGGACGTTCCGTTCCCTTTCTAAGGATTACCCGCTCCTCCTCCGGTGTAAGCTTTTTATATTTCATAGTATCCTGTCCTGATAGGGTTGTCGCAATACCGAGCAATAATAATGTAATTGCGGTTAAAACAGCAACGATAAACCGATACTTCATTGCCCGCTCCTTTCTCTAAAGAAAACAGCTTTGACTCGGTAGAGGTTCCCTATATTTACCGGTATCCCCGTTAAAAAAAATTGAATTCAGTAAAAATATCTGTTGACACTCACAAAACATTGGATTATATTGTATATTATTGGATATTATCGCATGGAGAATTTGTCATGAAAGAAATTCTGAATATCAAGGAAGCCGGTGAATACCTTTCCATTCATCCCGAAGTTTTGCGAAAAAAAGCGGCTTCGGGTGAAATACCCGGGAAAAAATTGGGAAGCGGGAAAAAATCCCCCTGGCGGTTTCACAAAGCGGATCTTGACCGATTAATTTCCAGGCAAAACGGCCAGAAAAACTGGAATCAACGCGAGGATCAAATGATTCAGGATTATGTGAGTGTCTTGAAAACTTCAGATGATCTTGACAAATTAAAGGATGCTCTTCACGCATTGGGTATGCTCGGCGCAGAAACCGCGCTGGAAGAGGTGGCGCGCTTTCTTGAATCTCCCTTTGATGAGCTTCAGGTTCTCGCAGGAAAAGCCATGCTAAGGATCATTGGCTCTGAGAGCAGGGATTATTTGTATCCAAGATTATTTGATAACAGTCCGATAGAATTGAAAGTGGCTGTTGCTGCGTTTTTTGCCTACCATGAAAACGATCAGCCTTCCGTCGATTTTCTGCTTGAAGTTTTACAGACAAATGATAACCGCCAGAACTGTTTGCAGGCGGTATTGGGGTTGCTTCGAGCGGCACCTGACAAGGTCATGCCGGTAATCCGTAAAGAACTCAACGCCCCTCATGCTGCCATTCGGTATCGAATGGTGATGACTCTGGAAGATCTTGATTATCCCGATCTGGAAGAAGATCTGAAAATTCGGTTAACGGACAGCGTTACCAATATTCGGAAAAAAGCTGCGGAGATTGCCGGCAGAAAAGGATATCGTCACCTTGTTCCGGAACTTGTGAAGCGGATTTTGAGTGATGATTCTGATGAGGTCAAATCAACTGCGGGATCTGCCATATCGGAAATTTACGGTAAAAACCGGTGACCTAACTTCTATGTCGTGTGCGCTCACTGCCATCCAAAGGTGGCCACGTCGTAATCGCCGATGATGTGGGAGATTTCCGGGTCCGTCATCGCACCATAAAAACGAATATTGTCGGCGTTACCGGCATTTGACGGCCAGGTAAACCGAGGTAATATACTGATCTGGTACGCGCCGGAATATGCTGATGTCGTATAGTAATCCAAATTCATCGAAAAACCGGGAGCAAAGAAGTAGGTGGCGTACACATCAAGAATAACGAACAGATAAACCGGATCGTATTCCGTTTGAGTTGGATTGTTTACCACAGCATCCAGATAGAACGTATCACCCGCAGTATACATGGTCTGGGGCATGATCAGCGTAACGCCCAGCGTCCCGCCGGGATTGGGATCATAGGGTTGAATCAGCATCGGCCAATATTTCACATAATCCGTCACTCGATCTCCCAATCCATCCGGATTGGAATATCCGTCGGCGCTGGACGGATCGTAGGGACCTGTATCATGACCCCACCAGTTATAGGGAGCATTGATCCAGTTACCCGGATCGATCCCGCTGTTGTAGTCAACAGCCATATAATTTTCATTAAAGTTGCAATATAAAATCTCACCGGGGAATTGCGTCCAATCGTATCTGATGGCGGCTTCCTGCGCATATTCAAAAGTACAGCCCACGATTTCAGCAGGATATTTATGAAAGACCAGCATACCTTCATCGACACCACCGCTAAATGCACCGCCATATCTGAATATGGTGTTTTTGAAAGATCCCGGTGTTGCCGCATCGGCCCAGAAATTGATGTATCGCCAATCACCCGGCTGAGGAATTGACATGTCCACATCGCCATTGGTGTCTCCACCGTAGGTGTCGTCTTTGAGCGAAGTAAACACAATCGGCATTGACTGAGTTCCAACGGAATTTATCGTGCCATGAACATGGATGAACTCGTCACCGCCAAACTTAATGATGCATCCCGGGTCCAGATTCAAAACAGCACCGGGATCGATATTTACCCAGGCCGTAATCGCATAGGGAACCCCTTGATTAACCCACCGGTAACCACGTGTTCCCGGCAGCGTTCCCGATTTTACCTCTATCGCATTATTCGTATTGTTGGAAAATGTATTGTTCTTCAAATTATGCACCGTTCCCATGGAAACACTGACGGGATAGGTCGGACACCCATCAAAACTGCATCGCTCAATGATCACGGTCTTTGAAAACCAGACTTCAACAAAATAATTGCTGCTTTCAGAAAAATCACAGTCGAATATCGACACATCATCGCATTGAATGAGTATCATACCATATTCATCACCACCATATTCAAACAAGCAATGCGTCAGCGATCCTCCGGTCGAAGATGTCTCGAATTGAACCCCATCCCAGACACCCGCAACGGGAGAACTGCTGTTGGAGGTATACTGGATGGGATCAGTGACTGTTCCTTCAGAAACAAGATGACCCCTGATATCCAGATGTGTTCCGGCATCGAAGGTAACAATACATCCCGGAAGAATGGTGAGAACTATCCCGTCATTGACAGCGACCCAATCGATAATCACATGCGGATTGTCCTCCGGCATCCAAGTTTCATCACTATCAATGTAACCACTGTGATCGGTAGCATAAAGAGAACTGCCGATCAGAACGAAAAATATCCAAAAAATCACCTTTTTTTTCATCATGAAAAAACCTCCCATTCAATATCAAACGCTTGATATAATTGATATTCAACTTTCAAATCAACATCAGTATACACGAACACAACATCCCTAGACAAGCTGTCGGATATTCCCATCTGATCCAACACAAGATCTGTTTTCCCATAGAAACAACCTCATCGATTCCAATAATCGCACAATGCCAACATCGTTGTCGGAACTCAGACAATTAAAAATATGTCATTTGACTTAATTTAATTATGTTGTTACCAGTGTGTTTCAGTGAAAATCACAACTGCCGGCTGAATGAAAAACCATGAATTACAGCGATAAATTCCTGTCATTTCGCAATAAAACCATTTTCGAAAAACTGCCGCGAACTCAGCAACAGATCATTCGTGATCTGGCGTTTCATTTCTCTTTCACGTTTCAGGATTTCAAACAGGTCTCAGAAGCTCTCCGGGATTTGACAATGTGGAATGACAAGGAAACGGAAAACGCCGTGACGACTTTTCAGAATAAATTTCCTGAAAGAACACGACAGGCCAAAAAGTCCTTTCTGGCTGATCTTGATCGGCGGTTAAACCGGTTGCGAGCTTCTCTCAAGATTTACCCAGAAAAAACGCCACAGTCTTCTCAACTTCGAAAACCTCCGGTACGAATGAAGTCTCAAAATATCAAAAAGACATTTTTCGGCAAATGCCCGGTTGCTTCCGAAAAAACGATGTGCTGCCAGCTTTACACTCTGGATGCCATCGAACGCTGTCCTTTTGGGTGCAGCTATTGCACTATTCAAACATTTTATGGCAGAACCATCCGCTTCATAAAAGACTTAGAAAAGGCACTCAAAACGATCCGTCTGGATCCTGAAAAGTTTTATCATATCGGCACGGGTCAATCCTCGGACTCGCTCGCATTCGGCAACACCTACGGAATGCTTGATGCTCTATGCGCTTTTGCCGAAGAACACCCCAACGTGCTTCTCGAATTAAAAACAAAATCAGGTAATACGGATTATTTTGTACGAGGTACTTTCCCGAAAAATATTGTAGTGAGCTGGTCATTGAATACTCAGAAAATCATCTCAAATGAAGAACATTTCACGGCGTCTCTGGAAGAACGCCTGCAGGCAGCCAAAGCGGTCTCATCCAACGGCGTGGCCGTGGCTTTTCATTTCCATCCTATGATCTACTATAAGGGATGGGATAAGGATTATCCGGACATTGCTGAACGAATTATGAATGATTTTTCACCGGAAAATCTGCGGTTTATCTCCTTCGGATCCCTGACTCTCATTAAACCCGTTATCCGGAAACTCAGAGAACTCGGAATACCATCCAAGATTTTACAGATGGAAATGGTAAAAGATCCTCATGGAAAACTGACGTATCCAGACAATATCAAGGTTGTGATGTTCAAAAAACTCTACCATGCATTCAGCCCATGGCATCGAAAACTGTTTTTTTACTTATGCATGGAAAAAAGATCGATATGGGAAGACGCCTTCGGGTGGTCATTTGCCGACAATGGGGAGTTTGAGAAGGTCTTTTCTCAATTATACTGATTTACCTGCTGAAGCAGCCACCGGCTGCATCTATGATATCACGTTCAGTTTCCGGTTAATCTGTCCCGGAAATATCAACACCGTCAACACGCATATATGGAAGAAGCAACGCTCCCGAACACCCGCCGAACGTTCCGGTCCATTCTCTTTCCGCGCTGAGTGCCACCAGTTGATTTTTAAAAAGCCGGTAGAAATTTCCTCCAATCATCGCGTTTTTGACACGTCCGACACGTTCGCCGTTTTTAATCAGAAATGCCACCTCTAAACTTCCGGAAAAATCGCCGCCGATGAGGTCTCCGAGTAAAATGCCGTTGATCTGATGAATTTCCACGCCAAGATCGATATCTTGTCTGAGTTGGTCGAGAGGCGTATCGCCGGCATTGACGACCAGATTGGAAAATTCCGTCGAAACGCCAACGGAAAAACTCTTGTAACGTTCAAACGGAACCGCTCTATATCCATTCCCGCTTGGCGGTTGATTTAAAATGGCCGCGGATTTCCGATCGGTGAGGAAATTCTTGAGTACGCCTTTTTCCACTATTGATTTGGTAGACGTCGGTGTCCCTTCGTCATCAAACGGCGCAGCCATAATTCCGTCGGTATTCCAAGGATCGTCCAGTATAGTTAGTTGAGGATTGAGTATTGTTATTCCGATGCTCTGACACAGCGGACTGACACCCTTGGCAACCATATCCCCGTCAATGGCTTCCGTAAAGGCCATCAACACATCTGACAATGCAGCAGGTGCGAAAAGCACCGTCATTTTACCGGGTTTAAAGGCGACGGTTTTTCTGCCGACGATGAGATTCTGTGAGAGTTCATCCGCCATTGTTTCAACAGATACCGGTTTTTTTATTCCTTTGGAGTATTTGGCGACGCGGAGAATATTCTGATTTTCGATAATCTCCCCCATGATCCCATAGGAATAAAACATGCGCTGATATGCCGCATCCGCACCACGGGAGGTCATGATTCTAACGTCCTCCAGTGTACGCTCCCCGATAAACTCCACATTGACACCCGGAACACGTTCTTTGATGAGTTCTACGGCCTTCTGACCATCCTCTACAATGTTCTCGATCCGTTTGTTTTTTACGGTGTCATGAATCAAAACCATTTCTGGAAACGTTTTGGCATCACTGAACGAAAATTCCGCGGAGTCACCCAGTAATGCCAGTTTTCTGATATGGGTTGCGATGTCTGACGGGTTTCGAAAATCGGATACAATCGCCTGCCCCAGTTTATCATCAACCTTAGCCCGAATGGCAGCGCCTTTACCATTGAGTGTATTCAGAGTCTTCAGTTTTGAATTCTCAAAAATCACCAGATTGACGGAAGAGTTCAGCATAAAGAGTTCAAGCTGATGTACAGCCTTTCGAATTTCATTGAAAAACTGGTCCATTCTACTGACCTCCTATCACGATATCGCGTATGCGGATATGCGGGGATCCTTCGCCAACGGGCAAAGGAAACTGAAACGTCCTTCCGTCACCTTTCCCGCATCCGCCACCACTCTCAATCTGGTGAAAATCATTACCGATCATATCGATGTTGTTCAATGTTGTGAACAAATTTCCGGAGAGGGTCACATTTTTCACCATTTCCGCCAATTTGCCATTTCGAATCATATATCCTCTGCCTGCCGTGAATGTAAACATTTCTTCTGACTGGCCGCCGAATGCGTCAATGGCGTAGACACCAAGCTTTATCCCGTCAATCATTTCCTCAAAGCTCGAATTTCCGGGTGCGATACAGGTATTACGCATTCGAGGAACCGGAGGGAACCGGTAATCGACCGCCCGGCCATTTCCCGTGGGGGATTCTTTCAATTTCCCTGCGGTCTCGCGAGTATGAAGCCGGCCGACGAGTTTTCCTTCAGTGATGAGATCGGTTTTGCCCGCTCGAACACCTTCCTCATCATAAGTGATATATCCGCGGCTACCTCTTGTATTACCGGCATCATAAACATTTAAAATCGGCTGCCCAAATTTTGTTCCGATAGCCATCATCTCCAGAAGCCGCTTGTTCTCGTAAACTTTTTCCGCCTCGCTGCTGTGACCGAAAGCTTCATGAATAAAAGTTCCGGATAAATGAGGATCACAGACAGTGATGTATTTGCCTGCCTTTACATTTGGTGCATCAAGAAGCTCCAGAGCTATCCGGCAGGATTCGGATATCCTGTTTTCAAGCCCCAGTAACACATGAAAATCATTTGAGCTGCCGACACTGGTGTAAGCCATCTGTGTCATGCCATTTCTGGCAGATCGCGCCGAAAGATTACAGCCGACATCCATCCGTTCCTGCCGAATCAGAGTGCCTTCTGAATTACCAAAATAAAGGATTTTGAATCCGTCACTATACCGTACACCGGAGGTGACAATATTCGGATGGTAACTTAAAATTTGCTCATTATAGGCTTTCAGAATATCAAGTTTTTTGGATAGAGATACTGATCGGCAATCATGGATAATGTCCGCATCGACGTCATCACGAATAACCGGAACCTCAGCAAGCTCCGTCCGTGAACGTCCCGCTATTTTCGCCTGGTCTATAGCTTCCCGGGCACACACTTCCATATCATCCAGATTATTGAATGACACGAATCCGACACCGCCTTTATGATAAGCTCGAGCGCATCCCCCCAGCTCGAATGCCTCCTGCAACATCTCCACTTTCGGTCCTCGCATGCTGATTTGAGTCTTTTCAAAATCCTCCACTCGAATTTCAAGATAATCACATAAGCTTTTAAGACAAGACAGGGTTTCTTCGATTTGATCCTTCATGTTTCCAGCTCCTTGCAAATTTTCATAAATCC
>JAFGJC010000420.1 GCA_016929305.1 candidate division CSSED10-310 bacterium
ATGCTATGACTGACTTTTTATTTCAACGCCAATCTCCTTTTCGCAGAAATCATGTTACATAATCGTCGGCGGATTTGTATGCGGTTGGGACTCTTATCATTTTTATGGTCCAGAATTGGAAAATCGAGGCTTGATCACCAGTTGCACCGCATATTTACCGGGAGATATTTTCTATATTCCTCCTGGAAAAACATTGACATGGGATGTTTGGGTTGTAGTTCCGGATGTTGGGATTGGAGAAGTCAAATTCATAGCGATACTGAGTTCGCGATGTGTATTGTGGAATGGCATTGTGAAGTCAGAACCGGTGGTATTGCATGTTGACTGCATCGCTGACGAATAGATACTCGCCAAATTGGCAATTGTCACGTGATGGGTTATGTTAAAGATATGATTCTTACGTTCGCGGATTGAACAAACAAGAGCTATACGAAACCGGGCAATCAACAGGTGTTTTTCTCGAAAGCTATTTGCCTGGTTTTTACTCAAACACCTGATAGTGATAATGTCCTTTCATTAGAATTGAAAACAAATGCGATCCCGAGTAGACTTTTATTGAGATTATGATTTGGAGGTGTCTGTGGGAAATGCTGATCAAATATCAATTATCTGGTCGGATTACATGCTGTATCGCATGAATCTTAGGAAATTTGATCAAGATAAAATTGAGAGCATTTTGCGCTATTCAGATGAGCGTTATTTTGATCACGCCACACGCCGTCGTATTGCCATTGGTCATCATGATCGGGTTTTGGTCATGATTCCGTATGAACAATCAGGAGAAACAATAACTCCGGTAACCATTCACGCAACAACAAGAGGACAGATTAATTTCCGAATAAAAACCGGGAGGTTTAAGAATGAATAAAACTAAAATGACCTACTTTGAGACAGATGATATTCTTCATTTTGCCATCTCGGATGAAGAAGAAGCGGGCAGTGTTGAGATTAGCCCTAACATTACGGCTGAGTTGAATGAAAAGGGAGAACTGATTGGCATCGAAATCTTGGGAGCAAGTTCATTTATTCGAGATACTATTTTGGAGTCAGTACAAGCTAATCTACTGAAACTGCAAAAAACTGCATAACAAAAAAATGCAACCGACAGGCTCCGCCAGAGGCTGATTTTCAACGTTAGGCTGAAAAAAATAATCTAATGATTCGAGCTTATAGAAAAACAGACTGGGGTCAGGTTTCAGCCATCTATGATTTAGCGAAACCTGATGAAATGAGGGGAATAGTTGATGCACAGGCCATCACACCTCTGGCCCAAGATAGCCAAATGCTCCGCTATTTTTCCGATTCGGAGGTTTGGGTTTATGAAGAAAACGGGACAGTGATTGGCTTCATTGGACGAAATAAAGAGGTTGTCTCCTGGCTCTTCGTCCATCCCGACCATAGACGAAAGGGGATTGCTCGAAGCTTGTTGAATGAACTCATAAGAATCCATCAAGGCCCGTTAAAGTTGAACCTTGTAAAGAGCAATCAGCCTGCACTGACTTTGTATGAGAGTTGTGGTTTTGAGGTTTTTGAGGAGTTTGAGGGAAACATGTATGGATGTTCAATTCCTGCAGTGAGAATGAGATTGCCCAAGGGAAGGAATGCCAAAAAATCACATACAGCGGGTGCAGACGAACCGCGCCGCTGATTGGCATGCGTTATTTTTTTTAGATTGACTAGAACCATGGTCCGCCTGACTTCTTTTTTTTCAATCTCTTTGCTTCTCTGCACATCCTGTCGCCATGATGTTTTTATCCCATTACGTTCTGCTGTGATGCCAGTTGAGGAGACCCCGAAGATTCAAAGGCTGTGCTCTCGGCCAGGTCCACCTGTTTTTGAAGACGTTTGGATCCCCTCACAGGATGTTATAGATGCCATGGAGCGTGAAATGCAGAAAATCCTGAAGATGAACGCGACGGAATGCTGCATGATGAATGGGAAAATTGGAAATCTTGATGACTACCACTATCAGTATTTCGGCATTGTCATCAAGGGTCTTCAGCTTATCTACATTAATGCGATCAATCTGTCGAATGACGAAAAGGATTGGGAAAGTAAGTTCAAAGACTACTGCGATGGAGGAACATGTTGCTGGGGGATCATCTACGATCCAATCAACCACACATTTTCTAATCTGTCGATCAATGGAGTCTAATTAAGTGTGTTTGCTATGACACATTGTTATAATTTGATCAGGAGGTGCTTATGAGCCGTACCTTTTCAGCGGTTTTGCATAAAGAGGGTAATATTTATGTTGCTGATTGCCCTGAAGTTGGAACCGTGAGTCAGGGATTCACTGTTGAAGAAGCATTATCAAACTTAAGGGAGGCGACAGAAATCTATCTTGAGGAATTTCCTCTTGGAGATGTGCAGCGCTTCTCGCGCCGGTGATGCGTGTCGTTCGATGAAGAAGAAACTGACAATCACTGCCTGTACGATTCTCGCTCTCGCGATTGCGTCCGGGGTTGGTCTCGTGCTATACGTCCACCACTCTCTGGCCGGATGGAGCCAGTCCGAGTTCGCGGTTGGGCAGGAGGCAACAGCAAGAATCCGGAATACCGGGATTCCCATCTCCGACGGGGGTAGTGATCCGATGTACTGGTATGAGTGCGGAATCGACCATACGGCCTACATGTCATACTCTGTTCCCAAAGGGTCCGTAACCGAGCACGTGGCGGAGGTAATGCGGGCTTGGGGAACAGCCGAGGAGCCGAGGTCTGGCAACCTGTCCGAGTTCCGGTGGATCAATGCTGGCCCTAAGAAGACACCAAAAGGATGGCAAGATCAGTACTGGGCACTCCCATCCGTAGCAGACGGTGTCATGTACGAAGAGCGATATCGCTTTGTCTGCGGAGACCGCGGCACTGGTCGCATCTACGCGTGCACGTGGAGCGAATAGGAACATCGAACGAGCCCAGTGGTGCGGACCTCGTGACCTCGGCGGCACACCGGCATGTTCCACTGGATTTTTCAGACCCGGGAAGTCAATGAACTTTTCTTTTATCTCCTGATGTTCAGCATTGGATGGTGTATCTGTGTTGTTCCCTGGAGTTTTATTGTATTCATGGTGTTCAGATGGAGGCGGATAAACCAGCGCCGGACTGCGTGGTTGCTGGCTCCATCCATCCTCATGTTGCTGACAATACTTGCAAAGGACACTTATTCTGTCAGGGGGATGTTTGAGAAGGTTATCATGGAACCCATCCCTGAGAGTGTCTCGGATCTCAAAGCATTCGGAGTTGGCGGCGGTTTCGGTAATCCACAATATCTACTTTATTTCAGAATCGATCCAAATGAGTTCAACACGGTTCTGAATTCCCGACCGTTCAAAATATCCTCAACATCATTTGATGATATTGCCCCCTTTTATCCATCAAACTGGATTAGTTACGGATGGCCGAACCTAAAACAGTGGGTCGATGCGGAGATTTATGAGGTTACGATTTGGAATAGATCCCGGTATCGCATCATAACCTCCAAAGACCATCAACAGGTTTTTTTCGATGTCATCCACATTTAACCGACCGTACCTAGATGTCAGAAAACTCAATCACTGAGTGACTTTTGGAATTCCAGTAAAGTTGTATTGGAGCATACGGTTTGATTGACAAGGCACTGCATGTTTGGGTTTAATTTATATTGAGAGGAGAACTTCGATGCCCGTTATTGCACGATTTTATGGCATTTTAATCAAAATGTATTTTCGAGAACATGGAGTACCTCATTTTCATGCTATTTATGGAGAATACAACGGTGTTTTTGAGCTGGATTCTCTTGAGATGATGGAAGGTGACCTGCCAAATCGCGCGAAACGATTGGTGGTTGAGTGGGCGGAGAATTATAAAAATGATCTCCTTCGGATGTGGGAAACACAGGAATTAAAGAGACTTCCTGGACTGGAGTAGGGATAAATGGATAAGTATCCAAAAGTAAAGAGTGTAAAAGCACTGGATGATCAGCAAATCCTTGTGGAATTTGAGACTGGTGTTGTAAAACGCTACAATTGCAAGCCTCTGATGGACTCGGTGGAGTTTCAACCGTTAAAGAATAAGGCATTTTTTAAATGCGTCCAAGTAGATCCCTTCGGGTATGGCGTCATCTGGAATGATGAGATTGACCTGGCTGAATCAGAACTTTGGATCAATGGCAGGATGGCATAACAATCCGATCCACCGGAGCTTCGCCCGGTGATCGTTTGCGTTAGGAAATAGGAATATGAAAACCACAATCGGTTTGTTGATTATGCTTATGTTCTGTTCATGTTCCACGCAGAGCAACGTTCAACCTGAGAGAAGTAGTGCTCTGGAAAGAAAGAGGCCCGACTCACAAATCCCCAAGAAGATAGAGTCGTTTATCATAATGAAACTGGGCATGTCATCAACCGGTTCAATTCAGGTGGTTGGCAACTACCGTTTAACCCATGACTGCAAATTGGGGAAGAAAACGGATGAGGTAATGCACCTGATCCA
>JAFGJC010000421.1 GCA_016929305.1 candidate division CSSED10-310 bacterium
AGATCATGATGCATCCGGATCTCTATTTGAAATGGATACACCTTCTCAGGAACAAAGCAAAAATTCATGAAAACCTTCAGGATTTTCCAGGGGCATTGCGGATCATCGATATGTCACTCGCCTCTGGAGATGATCTGCGTCAAAAATTTCCATCCGGTGATATATTGGATACACTGGCTTCACTTCATTTTTTTCTGGGAAGGTTGCATATGATACGAGACGATCCAGAACCTTCATGGGTACAATTCGACAAAGCACAGACTCTGCTGGACGAACTCCAGAAGAAGGAACCTCACCGGGATCTGGATCATGCTTTCTTTTCCGTTTCCATGGGTTTGGCAAATACTCTGACCCAATCGATGAAATTCCGTGAAGCGTTGTTGACATATGACCGGATTATCGACCGCGAGGAACGGGCTATTTTCCAGAAAGATTGCCAAGACCGGAAAGATCAACTGGCAATGGCCTTGTTCAACAAAGGCAATACCTTATTCATGTTGAAGCAGCCGGAGAAGGCGCTGCTTTATGTCGACAAAGCTATTGAATACGTCACATCACTAGTAAATCCCTTGGAACAATACAAATATGAATCGCGACTCGGTATGATGTATATGAATAAAGCCATTATTCTGAAAATGGCACAAAATTTTGCTGAATGTCTGGATTGCAGCAATATGGCAATAAATATTTATACAAACCGGATAGTCTCGCACGCTACAGATAAGGATAATGAATTATTGATTAACTGTTACCGAATAAAATCCGTAGCATTGGATGAGCTGGGACGGCGTGAAGAAGCGCTGAAGACAATAGAGGACACACTGGCGAAATATAAAAAGCTGGTGTATGAACACGGACGAATGGATCTGATAACAGACTTTGTTGTGAGCCTTCGAAATCAAGCTGTCATCTATTATAAGCTGGGGAAAATCGACGAGAGTATCGATGTGTATCATCATGCTGTCGCTCATCTCAAGGATCGTCTTCGAGATGCTCTGAATATTGTTCTTGTTAGGGAACTGATTGAAACATCCCTTGAAATGGCTGTTATTTTTGAGAATATCGACAATTACTCTATGGCCCTTGAGATATATGAAACGATTCATCGTGAAACGTTATCTTTTCCGGATAACATTCGGAATGAATTAAGTACAGAGATAATAATCATTCAAACCAGCATTGCCATAGCGTGTATACGTACAGGTAACACGCAAACCGGGCTACCTTTAGCGCGGCAATCGAAACAGCGTCTGGAGGAGATTATTGATACTGTCCGTGGATACAAGAATATAGAATCTCTCCTGGAGGAACTCAATGAAGTCATGGCATCCGTGGAGGTTTCGGGTGGACAAACATCAACCTCTACGGCAAACGGAGGTGAATATTGAAAGCAATGGTTCTGGACAAAGTCATACAGATATCGGAAAACAGTAAGCCTTTACGCCTGATGAACCTTCCGGATCCGGTTCCGAAACCGGATGAGATACTGATAAAAGTCAGCACCTGTGGTGTTTGTCACACAGAGCTTGATGAAATTGAAGGCAGAACGCCCCCAACACACTTTCCAATGGTGCTGGGACATCAGGTAGTCGGTAAAGTTGAGGACGCTGGATCGAATGCAAAGCAGTTCCATATTGGTGATCGGGTCGGCGTAGCATGGATATATTCCGCCTGCGAATCTTGCGAACTCTGTTTGGCCGGTAAAGAAAATCTGTGTTCACAATTCAAAGCTACGGGACGCGATGCCTTTGGCGGCTATGCGGAATTGATGGTCGTACCTGAAGGATTTGCACAATCGATTCCTAGTGTATTTACGAATGAAGAAGCTGCGCCGCTGCTGTGCGCAGGCGCAATCGGTTACCGCTCACTCCGGCTGACCGGTATCAACAACGGTCAGCGGCTGGGTTTGACCGGCTTCGGTGCGTCGGCACATCTTGTTCTTAAACTGGTAAGATATCTGTATCCCGACACGGATGTCTATGTGTTCGCCAGAAATCCCAACGAGAGGGACTTTGCGCGGGACCTAGGAGCGGTGTGGACGGGAGATACCGTTGACCGTGCACCCCGAGATCTGCATGCCATCATCGATACCACGCCTGTTTGGAAACCGGTCGTTGAAGCCATGGCAAACCTGATACCCGGCGGACGACTGGTGATCAATGCCATTCGAAAGGAGACATCCGATCAGGAAATTCTTTCGAAGCTTCGCTATGAAGATCATCTCTGGATGGAAAAAGAAATCAAAAGCGTTGCCAATGTAACACGAACGGATGTCCGGGAATTCCTTGATCTGGCATCACGGATTCCTATCAAACCGGATGTTCAGACTTACCGGCTTGATCAAGCCAATACAGCCTTGCTTGAACTGAAATCCCAGAAGATTCGAGGTGGAAAAGTACTGGCAATTTCTTAAACTTTATCACGTTATGTCTCATCAGGCTCGATATTTCAGTCTTTCAGTGAAAACACTGGTGTGTCAAACGGTATCAAGCTCTTCGATTTTGAATGTTAAATATTCTGAAAATACCTCATCGAACCCGCCATCTGTTGCAGGTTTCTCTGTCAAATAGAAGCGGATGGACATCGTTCTTTCCCGAATGTCGTAAAAAGTCTGCCAGAGTGTTCTGGACAATAGCGGTTCTGCTGAAATAACCTGCCGATAGGGTTCAGGAATGTGCTGGATGCACCGTGATACTATCGCCGGATCTGCGATGGACCGCATGGCATGCAATAAATACGGCTTCGCCAATTCAGACAATGATTCTTCCAGAATTCGATACCGCAAGAATGATGTCGTTCCGGTTTCCATAATCCCATCTAGATTCGGAAAGGATCGTGAAGATGTAAAACGGTGTAACGGATGATTTGTCAGCAGACACGGTGAATCGGCGCAGTCAATGATATGCCCGTGTTGACCATCTTCAGAATGCTCGTATACAAACGCATTACCGGAGTTATCCGCTATCAGATAATGGCTGGGCATGAGAATAGCATAGTGTTGATGATCCAGCATGGCCTGTTTTGCTTCTTGAACAGTCCCGCATGTATCCAGCAGCATCCGCATGGATTCAAGCTCATACAATCCCACATCTTCAGATTTGGTTTCAGCTGTCGTTAACGCAATTTCATCACCATTTACCGCAACGGTCACACCGGCACTGTTGATACCTTCCAGTACACCCGATAAGAGATCGAAACTTGTCAGGCAAAGTGACGCAAATCCGCCATCCGTCGGATGCAGCTCCAGTAGATAAGGTTCTGACATCACCGGTGTTTTTGAATCGGATGCTGCGATAGGGATCCCGATCAACTCGGCCATGCTGGCGCGCGGAAAATCATAATTTCTGGTGAGATACGGGTTTCCATCTTTCGAACCCGTCTTCGGAAAAAATACCATGGAACAGCCGTGTGGCATTGGCGGGATCTGCTGATTGTACGGCAGCCCGAACACATCATGTGTATTACTGCTGATGTCAATGCGCATCGCATCGGCAATACCTTCTGCCCGATCATATAGAATAGGATATTTCCGGCTGAAGTAGTCTCGCCGTGCTGCACAGACAGCAGCATCCCGACATTCCAGATTTTTTCGGCTCAGATGATGTCGTTCTGATGCAATCTCTGCAAGTTTCTTCCCGATTTCTCGATTGGATCCACACAGCCGCACATGCCGGACAGTCATGAAACTACGATCCGCTCCCAGTATCAGGCGTTCGTCATGAATCATGAGGTAACTCCTTAGAAGAAAAGAATAAAATCAACTTCCTGCCAACCAGCATACATGCCGGTTTTTTATTTATTCGCCAATATACCCGTAGAGGGGATTTGATTCAAACGCACACTCTATCGTTTATTACTATTATATGTTTTATCCTCTACAGTTCACATGTCAAAAAATGAAATATGTTTCATCCTGCATATCGACTTCTCTGCCGCATTCAGTAACACGCCGGTATTCTCGTGATATATATCGATCGGTCATTCCGGCGATATGTTCTATGATTCGGCGTATCAATGAGATACGGTTTGTTTTCCAGTCGTTTCCATCACGTTTAACATTCTTCAATTCAGCGATGACCTCTTTTGAGATCGTTTCGTTCTGTTTAACATCGAGTGGTTTCTCAATCCATTTCTGCACATTTTCACTGACATTGCTTTTCTCATCGTACTTTCTCAGTTTTGCCCATACCCGGTCATGCATGATTTTGGGATTCTTTAAATAGATGTTAAGCAGCTTTTTTATAACACGCTTGCCCATGTAATTCATGCTGGCAATTCTGCTGCTGTTATGTATTCTGGATTTTATCAGTTTCGAAAGAAATCTATCCAATTCTTTTGCATGATGTTCCATCTTAACCAGACGTTCGATGTCTGGATAGTTTAGATTTGGTCGATAATGCGGGCATTCATACTTATCACACGGTCGTGAAACTCTTCTTGAGTTTCGAGTTGCACTGCACATCTGTGAGTCAACACCACCGCACAATTCTTTGTATCCGGTAAAATATATCTGAACATTTTCCAGCGGCACAGTTATATCATCAATCTTTATATATTCAGTCAGATCCGGTATTTCGAATTTATTCAACCATGTTATTTGGGATACCTTTTTATTAGGATACAGTTTCATCGCTGTCATTTTTTTCAGTTCATCTCCATTTGATTCCAAAATAAGCGGTAGTTTTTTGATAATGAAATTTTTCCTGCGTCCTTCACTGCCGCTTTCTGAATCTTTAAATTCAAACACAATACACCGTTGGTCTTCAGATACCGGGGCAAATCCGTCCTTCTGGGAATAACATCCATCTACAATAATAACAATCACATATCTATCTTTATTCCTGCGTGCGTTTGCGATTTCTTCGTCGTTAATGCTTTTTCTGGCAAACCGGAAATTTCTATCCATACGGTGGTGGATGTTCCAGTAACTGTGCTCAATGATGTTCGCTAATAGAACTCCCCTGAGAAATGCAGTAATATTGTACGACGAAAGTGTTGATTTTCCATCAGGGTTTTCGGCAGTCGGTCTTTCATCCAGAATTTCGATCATTAGCTTGGTATATTTAAATATTCGTGAACGAACACGAATCTTCTCATATTCACTCAATGCATCCATATAAGTATCATCTTTCCACATATGCAGTAAAAACATCAGAGAAACGATATGTTTAAACAATTTTATATATTTTTCATTATCTTTATTAGTTTCAAGTTTTTTTATAATATCGGGAACGACTTTTTTGGCTACACTGGAATATTTCACATCACCAAGGTTATCTGAAAAGTC
>JAFGJC010000422.1 GCA_016929305.1 candidate division CSSED10-310 bacterium
GTAGACTTTATGGGGGCTTATCATGACACAGCAAAAAGCAGCAAATTTTTGTTTGAAAGATGACTCGGGGAAAACGGTTTGTCTGGAAGATTTTCGAGGGAAATGGGTGGTTTTGTATTTTTATCCCAAGGATAACACCTCCGGTTGCACTCTTGAAGCAAAGAATTTCACTGAATCAATAGATGAATTCGCATCGATGGGTGCCGTCATTATCGGCATCAGTCCGGATTCGGTTACCAGTCACCGGAATTTTAAATCCAAGCACAGTCTGTCCGTTATTCTTTTGAGTGATCCCGAACATGAAGTCCTGAAATTGTATGGAGTATGGCAGACCAAGAAAATGTACGGACGGGAGTTTATGGGGGTAGTGAGGACAACCGTTTTAATAAATCCCGACGGCAACATCATTAGAATCTGGCCGAAAGTAAGTGTAAAAAACCACGTATCAGAGGTGCTGAAAACACTAAGGGAAATAAGATCGATATAATCTCCCTCGCAATGGTTTTCAGCAAACAGCCGTGAGTATATATGGATTCAAAACACAATCAAAAAAAAACAGAACGTTCAGAAAACCGGTTACGCGATGCGAAAAATCCGTACTTGATTCAGCATTCTGATAATCCCGTTGACTGGTATTCCTGGTGCCCTGAAGCGTTTCTGGAGGCAAAACGGCAAAATAAACCCATTTTTCTCTCGATTGGATACTCAACATGTCATTGGTGTCATGTAATGGAGCGCGAGTCGTTTCAGGATATGGAGGTGGCAAAGGAGATCAACAGAGTATTCATTGCCGTCAAGGTTGATCGTGAAGAACGTCCTGATATCGACGCCATATACATGAATGTCTGCCAAATGTTAACCGGTTCGGGCGGCTGGCCATTAACAATAATAATGTCTCCCGATAAAAAACCTTTCTGGGCTGGAACCTACCTTCCCAAAACAGCACAATATGGAAGGCCCGGACTACTGGATCTGATTTCGAAAATCGACCGGATCTGGTCTCTCCATCAAACACAAATTCACCAGGCTGCAGAACAGATAATAGATGTTGTGAACACATCGTCTGACGATGGTGTATCGACAAAAGCCGCAATGCCCGCATGGCGTGATGTGGAGAAAGCGTACCGGTCACTTGAGGAACAGTATGATAATATTAACGGTGGATTTGGATCATTTCCCAAATTCGCCATGCCGGTATACCTGTTGTTTTGTTTTCGCTATTGGTATCACACTGGAAACACCTCCGCATTGGATATGGCTGTTGCTTCACTGGAATCAATTAGACTTGGTGCCCTCCATGATCATATCGGTAATGGATTCCACCGTTATTCGACAGACGCCTGTTGGCGGACTCCTCACTATGAAAAAATGTTATATGACCAGGCATTGTTGGGATATGTCTATACGGAAGCATTCCAGGCGACTCAAAACATTGTATTCAGGAAAACTGCCGAAAAAACGATGGATTATGTGTTGACTGACCTGGCGGATTCATCCGGAGCATTTTATACGGCAGAAGATGCGGACACTGAAGGTTTTGAGGGTTTGTACTATCTATGGAAAAGATCAGAACTGGAACGCATTCTGACGAAGGATGAATTTGCCGTTTTTCGAACAGCTTTCTCTGTCCCTGATTTTTCAGAAACTCATGATGGACATAATGAAAAAATACCTCTGGTGATGACCACTGATAATCTGAACTCGACAGACAAACTAGGGATGAGCATTGATGTCTATCGCAGCAGCATTGAAAATTCTTTAAAGAAACTCGCTGTTGAACGCGCAAAGAGAACTCGCCCATTTCGCGACGAAAAAATCCTAACCGACTGGAACGGTTTAATGATCGCTGCATTGGCTAAAGCGGGAGCTGTTTTTCAGCGACATGACTATATTAATGCCGCAGAAAGAGCGGTACGGTTTATAACTACTGAACTTTTTATCGATAAAACTACAATCTGCCATAGTTTTTATAAAGGAAACACAGGTATTAAAGGTTTTTTAGACGACTATGCATTTCTGGTTTTAGGCTTGATAGAATTATTTCAAGCCACATTTCATGTGGAATACCTGGAGCGTTCGGTTGAATTGGGTCTGTTTATGATTGATCAGTTCAAAGCTTCTGATGGCAATGGTTTTTCCTTCACACAAAGGGGTGTTGAATCGCCGTTTGTCCCTCCCAAAAACATTTTCGATAGTGTGATACCTTCCGGAAATTCGGTGATTATTTACAATCTGATACGATTACACCACTTAACGGGCAAGGCGATATTCAGAGAAACTGCTGAAAAATACCTCTATGAAATGTCTGGAAGTATACAGGAACACCCGTCAGCATTTACAATGCTTCTCATCAGCCTTATGTTTGAAATCGCCACACCTTGTGAAATCATTATTACTGGCCAGCCTGAAAAAAATACTACCGAAAAAGTCCTTGAATATTTACACGAAGCCTACCTCCCGGATACTGTAATTCTCTATGCACACTCTGAAAGCAACTGGGAAAACCTCAAACGCATTGCACCATTTATTGAAATGTATCCATCAGGTGAACATCTTCGTATGTATTTGTGCAGCAACCATGCCTGCCGCGAACCCGTTGAAAATCTCGACATGCTAAAAACACTTTTGAAACATCGACGGAGCAATTCAAATGCATCAGAATATTGATCAGGTTCTTGATATCGATCAAATTCGCGTCGTTATCGATCATCTTTATGACGGAGTATATGTTGTTCAAAATGACATGAAAGTCATATATTGGAATTCCGGTATGGAAAAACTCACCGGTTATACCAAATTGGAAATGTCGGGACGGTGTTGTTGTGAAAAATCATTGATTTTCGGTTTTGGTGACTGTCCTGGTCGATGTCTGTGTAAAAGAGCTTTGAAGCAACTTAATTTCGAGGAGTTTGAGGGAATTGTTCGTCATAAAAGCGGATTCAGGATTCCAGTGATCATTCGAACGCTTCCATTATTTGACAGCAATGGAAAAATTATTGGCGCAGCTGAAATTTTCAAGGATCTTTCGCCGGCACACCGAGCCCAAAAAAAGATAGAGGATCTGGAGCGGATCGCTCTACGAGATACTCTGACTTCACTCGTCAATCGACGTTATCTTGAATGGGAAATCAATAACAGACTCTTGGATTTGAAGCAGTTTGGTCGATCAGTCGGTCTGGTCTTCATGGATATCGATCATTTCAAACATATCAATGATAGTTACGGGCACACAATTGGTGATTTGACATTGCGACAATTTGCTGACATCGCTCGAAAGAACCTACGACCTTCGGATACTCTTGGCCGTTGGGGTGGTGAAGAATTTGTTGCGCTAATACTGGACCTTCAGATAAATGAATTGATGTCGCTTGCCGAGCGTTGTCGAAATACTATCAGTAAATCATTCTTTGGATCGGATACGGTCAAGTTTAACCTTACTGTATCTCTGGGTGTAACCCAGGCCACTGAAACAGATACCATAGAATCACTGGTTTCACGTGCTGATGCACTGATGTATAAGAGTAAAAGAAATGGTCGTAATATAATGACTGCAGGATGAGAGACGTACACTGTGAAATCCATCTATAGAAGCATTTTCAAAAAGTATGAATCCACAAATCACATCCTCACATTCGGTTTAGATATTCTCTGGCGAAAGCGTCTGGTGAAAGCCGCATCAAGGTGCCCAGGAAACCGCTGCTTGGATATTTGCACAGGAACCGGTGAAACAGCACTGTTGATTAGCGGATGGGGAGGGACTACTCGGCAAGTATTCGCCGCTGATTATTCCATTGATATGCTTAACATTCTGAAACGCAAACTGAAAACATCCACAGTCCATATTTTGGGTGCAAAGGCGATGGAGCTTCCTTTCCCTGACCAAACCTTCCATTTAGTGACGCTTTCTTTTGCCACAAGAAATTTATTCACCACACTGACCGATCTTAAAAAACGGTTCATGGAGATCCATCGAGTTTTAAAACATGGGGCTTTCTTTCTGAATTTGGAAACAAGCCAACCAGATTCAGCGCTGATACGATGGTTTTTTCACAGATACGCATCTTGGATTGTTTATCCATTGGGGTCTATTTTGTCTGGAAAAAAGAAACCATATTCTTATCTTGCAAACTCCATGAAAAACTTTTTTGACGCTGAAGAACTTTCTGAGATCTTACGGGAAACGGGATACTTAAATGTTACCTGTAAAAAAATGAATTGGGGAAGCATCGCTCTGCACTCAGCTCAAAAACCCTGATTTTAAAAACCTTTATTGATAACTATTGACATGAGGATATCTTCATCATTATACCTACAAAACCATAATGTGCTTGACCTAAAGCGAATGATATTGATTGAATAGTAAAAAACGGGAGGCAAGATATGATATCGTACAAAGACATATTCAACTTGTTTGAGGAGTTGTTGTTAGAAATCACCGATGAGGAATTGCGTGAAAAAACTATAGAAACATGGGTTGAGGGATGTCGGCAGGGTGGATGGCAGACTGTTGAGGAGTTGCATCAGATACCTTTTACATTACTCACGGATGCGTGCGGCATCAGTTTTATAGAACACACCATTGCCGTAACACGCGGTGCAATGGGTCTTCTGGATGCTCAGATCAATGTCTACTCAAAGATGCCCTACACTGTAAACAGAGATATCCTTATTGCCGGCGGTATTCTGCATGATGTAGGAAAACTTCTGGAAATTGAACCTGATGGAAAAGGTGGTTATCAAAAAAGCTATTCCGGAAAAATCGCGAGGCACCCCATTTCAGGTACTGTTCTGGCAGCGCAATGCGGATTAACAGGTCCAATTCTCAACACCATTGCTGCACATGCAAAAGAGGGTGATGGGCGGCCAAGATCGCTTGAAACTGTCTTGATACATCAAGCGGATTTTGCCACTTTTGATCCTCTCGTCCTTAAAAAAAGCAATATGCTCCTTGATTAATCCATCACTTCGACTTGTTTGGGGAGGTAAATTATGAGTGAGGGTCAGCTGGCGACTGCAGGAAACAAAGGTTCTGCCGTGCGTTCCGATTGCTGGATTTCTATTAAAATAGAGACTTCCGGCGGTATCGATATTCAGATGAAAAGCAAGGTGGAATCCCTCTATGGTGAATCAAATATTAATCTGATACGGGCTATGATGTCTTTCTATGAAATAGAAAATGCCGTAATAACTATCGAAGATTCGGGTGCGCTTCCATTTGTAATCATGGCCAGAATTGAAGCTGTGATCAGAAAACTCGGTCTTGATCAGAATAAACGGTATTTGCCGGACTGGGAAAATACCCCTCCAGAAAGCAGCCGGGATCGATTCAGACGGTCCAGA
>JAFGJC010000423.1 GCA_016929305.1 candidate division CSSED10-310 bacterium
AAATTCGTACATTCTGGTACCACGTAACGTTACGCAACATCCAATTGGCATACCCTGCCTAATTTTAAAACCTGCAATTGATTTTCTTGCTCGCGTTACAATCGGTTTTTGACCGGTAATTTGCCCGATCTCTTTAACAGCAGTTTCGAGCAACCGATGGTTTTGAATTGCTTCCCCCATACCTATATTTATCGTCACTTTAATCAGACGAGGCACTTCGTGAACATTCTTGTAACTGAACTCTTTATTGAGCCCCGGAATGGCTTCTTCTTTATATTTTTTCTTCAAATTACATTCCACTTTTTCCACGGTATCCTTCTCCTCAATTATTTATCCAGTAACTCGCCGCATTTCTTACAAACTCTAACACGTTTCCCATCCTGAAGTTCTGATCTGCCGATACGGGTAGGCGCATTACAACGGGCACATATCACCATGACATTGGAGAGATGAATGGGAGCTTCTTTTTCGATGATTCCTCCCTTTTGAGATCTCTGCGACGGACGTTGCGACTTTTTAATGAAATTCAGACCCTCAACGATAACTCTATTTGATTTAGGAAATACTTTCAGAACCTTACCCTTTTTCCCGAGTTCTTTACCGGCAATAACCAGCACCTGATCATTCTTTTTGACATTACATTTATGTAGCTGTTGCGTTTTCATATTCAGTACCTTCTAAATTACTTCCGGGGCCAGGGAAATGATTTTCATGAATTCTTTTTCCCGCAATTCCCGAGCAATTGGACCAAACACACGGGTGCCGATTGGTTCATTTTGATTGTTTATCAAGACAGCGGAATTTTTATCAAATTTAATATATGTGCCGTCTTTCCGACGCACTTCCTTCTTTGTCCTGACAACGACAGCCCGCATAACGGAGCCTTTTTTAAGATTGGAACCTGGAATAATCTCTTTTACTGAAACGATGATGATATCACCAACAGTCGCATATTGTTTTCCAGATCCACCGACAACTTTTATACACTGGATTTTCTTGGCTCCAGAATTGTCAGCCACATCTAATATTGTGCGCAACTGGATCATTACTGTTTCTCCCTTCCCGGACCAAAGAGATGGCTGCTACTTAGCTTTCTCAATAATCTCCACCACCTGCCAACGTTTCAGTTTAGAAAGTGGTCGAGTTTCCTCGATCAATACACGATCACCGATCTTACACTGATTTGTCTCATCATGAGCCATAAATTTTTTTCGTTTACGAATTTCTTTTTTAAACAATGGATGGATAATCATTCGTTCAACAAGCACATTTACGGTCTTATCCATTTTATCGCTGACAACAACACCGATTCGCTTTTTTACGTTTTTCGTCTGGTTTTGTTTTTCGGTCATTTCATTACCTCAACATTCTCAACCTTGTGTCAGTTCACTTGCTTTGGCTTTATTGTTCAATACCGTGTTAATCCGCGCAATATCACGTTTGGATTGGCGAAGCACAAGGGGATTTACCAATTGCCCTATCGCTGCTTGAAATCGATATCGAAAGATCATTTCTTTGAGTTCTTTCCGTTTCAATTCAAGTTCTTGGACACTCATTTCTCGAAGTTGTGAAGCTTTCATGAAAAAGCCAACTCCTTCCTTTGTTCAATATACTTCGTTTTCACGGGCAGCTTATGGGAGGCGAGGCGTAACGCTTCTTTGGCTACGTCAGCTGATACACCTTCCATCTCATACAGAATTCGGCCAGGTTTAACGACAGCAACCCAGTATTCAGGATTACCTTTTCCTTTTCCCATGCGTGTTTCAGCAGGTTTTTTGGTAATTGGTTTATCAGGAAAAATTCGAATCCAGATGCGACCACCACGTTTAATATGCCGTGTCATGGCTATTCGAGCTGCTTCTATCTGTCGATCTGTAATCCAGCCTTTTTCAGCAGCCTGAAGGCCAAAGCTACCAAAATTTAACATGTTTCCAGCATTTGCCTTGCCTTTTACACGGCCTTTCTGTTTTTTACGATATTTTACTTTCTTTGGCTGCAGCATTAGATCTTCTCCACTCTTCTACGAACAGGTTTTGATCCATGGCGGTCATCTTTTCCGGAATCCATCGTTTTGCGATCTTGACGTCGAGAAGAGATGGATTTCCGTGGTGATCTAAGATCTCTAACCCCATGACTTGATATCACCTCACCTTTAAATATCCATACTTTCACACCTATGGTGCCATAGGTTGTTCTGGCAATCGAAAAGCCATAGTCAATATCAGCTCTGAGAGTATGCAAGGGTACTCGTCCCTCCAAATAGAATTCGCGACGGGACATTTCTGCGCCACCCAATCTTCCGGCACAATTAATTCGAATCCCTTTCGCTCCTCCACGTAAAGCACCCGCCAGCGCTTTCTTCATAGCTCTTCTGAACGCAACTTTCCTCTCCAACTGAATGGCGACCGATTCGGAAACTAGCTGTGCATCGACTTCAGGTTCTTTGACTTCTCGAATATTCAAAAACACCTGTTTATCCGTCATTTTCTGTATTATCTTTTTTACCCGGTCGACCTCCGCACCTCGTGTTCCAATGATAATCCCTGGTCGTGCAGTATGGATGTTAACGCGAATCTGATCGGCAGCCCGTTCAATATCCACATGTGAGATACCCGCATGCTTGAGCTCATGATGAAGAAATTTTCGGATACTCAAATCCTCATGGAGATTCTTCGCATATTCTTTATTTGCATACCATTTGGATGACCATGTTTTTACGATACCCAACCGCAGTCCAATGGGATTTACCTTCTGACCCAACGTACACCTCCCCTGATTACCGACCGGTGGTCGAAATATTTTGACCGGGTTTTAAATCATCACCCAGTTTTTCTTCTAAAATTAACGTAATATGGCTCGTTCGTTTTCGTATCCTGTAGACTCTACCCTGAGCGCGGAACTGAATTCTATGCATTGTTGGTCCTTCGTCAATCGTCACTTTCTTTACCCAAAGATCCTCAACAGCGGCAGCCGATTGCTTCTGCTCCGCATTTGCCACCGCTGATTTGACCAGTTTTTCAAGAATTTCTGATGCTTTTTGAGGCATAAATTTCAGAGTGTTTAAAGCATCTTCGACGCGTTTACCTCGAATTAGATCCGCAATTTTTCTAGCCTTAAATGCTGAAATCCGGGAAAATCTCTGTATCGCACGGATTTCTTTAGCTTTATCGTTTTTCGTTGTCGCCATGATAATCTTCCTTATTTAACTCGCGAAGCTTTTTCACTCTTCGTTCCAGCATGACTTCGGAAAGTGCGAGTGGGCGCAAACTCACCCAGACGATGACCTACCATGTTTTCTGTTACATAGACCGGCACGAATTTCTTTCCGTTATGAACAGCGATGGTCACTCCGACAAAATCTGGAGTGATTTCAGATGCTCTTGCCCATGTTTTTAACATCTTTCTCTCCCCGGCATCTTTTACCTGGAGGATTTTTTTCAGTAATTTTGGATGAACATAGGGTCCTTTTTTTCTTGAGCGAGCCACGTTAAACCTCCACCTTCCTATTTACGACGTTTAACAATATATTTGTCACTTGGTTTTCGAATCCGTGTTTTATGCCCTTTGGTTGAAACACCCCAAGGGGTTACAGGATGTCGACCGCCGGATGTTCTGCCCTCGCCACCACCATGTGGATGATCAATGGGATTCATTGCGACACCCCTGACTTTGGGTCTTTTTCCCAGCCAACGGCTTCGTCCGGCTTTACCCAAATGTATATTTTCATGATCTTGATTTCCAACCTGGCCAATTGTCGCAGTGCATCTCAGATGAATCATACGCACTTCTCCACTCGGCAACCGAATCTGGGCAAAATCGCCCTCTTTCGCAATCAACTGACCATACGCTCCCGCACCTCTGGCAATTTGGGCACCTTTACCAATACGCAATTCAATATTATGCAGATATGTTCCCAATGGAATATTTTCCAGGGGCAGCGAATTCCCAACTTTGATATCGGCCTTGGGTCCCGATTCAAGAATATCATCAACCTTCAATCCTTGAGGAGCGACGATATACCGTTTTTCACCATCTTTGTAAATCAACAGTGCAATTCGAGCGGACCGATTCGGATCATATTCAATCGCTGCAACTCGCGCGGGCACACCTATTTTATCACGCATGAAATCAATCGACCGGTACTTCCGTTTATGGCCGCCACCTTTCCTTCGAACCATGATACTTCCGGTGTTGTTTCTTCCCGCTTTTTTAGTCAATCCCCGAGTCAGAGATTTTTCAGGCACATGTTTAGTAATCTCTTCAAACGTTGAAACCATCATGAATCGTCGGCCGGGAGATGTTGGATTAAAATTTTTTGTTCCCATTTTTGCCTCAGCTTTCCTCTACGATGCACCTTCGAAATATTCGATTTTATCACCAGGTTTTAACGTTACAATTGCTTTTTTCCAATTAGCACGCTGGCCCGAAAAACGGCCCATTCGTTTCGTTTTTCCTTCGATCATCATTGTTCTTACTTCTAAAACAGTAACATCAAAAATTTTCTCGACAGCCCGTTTTATCTCATGTTTGTTAGCATCCACTCTCACTTTAAACGCAACGGAATTGCTGGTATCTTTCTGAATCATCGATTTTTCAGTGATAATTGGCTTCAAGATAATTTCATAATCTGTTTTCATTTCTGGAGCCTTTCTTTTATGACCGGTATGGAATTCTCCATAAGAATTACCCGTGAAGCATTTACAAGATCATAAACATTTAATCCCTGGGGAAGCAGGACCTTAAAAAACGGGACATTTCGCAGCGATCTTTTAACGTTTTCCAAAGGCCCACCCAATATCAGCAGAGTTTTCGTTCCCTTTTTCTCTGGATCCAGCTTTGTCAATAATGGTTTTGTTTTAGGCTGTTCAACATCAAAATCTCGAAAAACTTCCAGACTCCCATCCGTTAACTTCTTGGACAATGCTATTTTTAAAGCGGTTCTACGCACTTTTTTAGGGAGAACAATATCATAATCTCTGGGTTTGGGACCAAAAATTATACCTCCTCCTTTGCGTAAAGGTGTTTTGATAGATCCAGCCCGGGCTCTTCCGGTACCTTTTTGGCGATAAAGTTTTCGAGTGGAACCGGCAACTTCTGATCTTTCCTTAGTTTTATGAGTCCCTCTGCGATTGTTCGCCATCTGCATCCTAATGACTTCCTGTATCGGAAAAGCATTATATGGCACCGCAAATATATCATCGGGAAGTTCAATGTCCCCAACAATGTCACCTTCTAGCGATTTTATTTGTACCTTGGGCATAATATATCCATCCTATCAATTAAGATTTTTTCACGAGCAGATATCCGCCTCGCCAACCCGGAAGAGAACCTTTGATGAGCAACAGATTGTTTTCAGGATCGACCATTATAATTTTCAGGTTTCTCAAAGTAACGCGATCCGTTCCCATTCTTCCAGCCATTCGCATACCCTTGATAGTATGTTTGGGTGTTCGACAGCCTATCGAACCTCCATGCCGGTACGCTTCATGAGAACCGTGCCCAGTATCTTTTCCGGCAAATCCATGCCGTTTCATTACCCCTGTAAAACCTCTTCCTTTTGTAATTCCCGTAACATTCACGATATCCGCAGGTTTAAACTGGTCAACAGTAAGGATATCGCCCATTTTGAATGTTGAATCTTCAGGTACTGGTATTTCTTTAAGTATTTTTTGGGTATCGACATTCGCTTTTTTAAAATGACCCGAGAGGGGTTTACTGGCACTTCGTTTCTTGCCCGATCTATCAAATCCGATTTGAATTGCAGAATACCCATCCTTATCTTTTGATTTCACCTGAATAACAGGGCATGGTCCTGCCTGAATAACGGTCACGGGGACAAGTTGACCAGTATTATTAAACACTTGTGTCATCCCGAGTTTTTTTCCAAGAATACCGACCGTCATGATTGATCTCCTTAACGTAACATCTTACAGCTTGATTTCGACATCAACACCCGCAGGCAATTCCAAACGCATCAATGCGTCAACTGTTTGAGGTGTTGGGTTCAAAATATCCAGAAGTCGTTTATGAGTTCGTATTTCGAACTGTTCTCTGCTTTTTTTATCCACATGAGGACCTCTGAGAACGCAATATTTGTTGATTTTGGTCGGCAAAGGCACAGGACCGACCACTTTTGCACCTGTTCGTTTAGAGGTGGCAGCTATTTCGCCAGCGGATTGATCCAACAGGCGATAATCGTACGCTTTCAAGCGGATTCTTATTTTTTGTTCGGCCATGTTTGCCTCCGCATTATTAACATTATTAACAGTCAAAAAGGCCGTCACTCCGAAGACTTTGGTTTGGCTTTGGAGGGACGACCGGAAAAACGATTAACAAAAAATTATTCGATAATTTTACTGACGACGCCAGCGCCGACGGTTTTTCCGCCTTCCCGGATAGCGAACCGGAGACCTTCCTCCATC
>JAFGJC010000004.1 GCA_016929305.1 candidate division CSSED10-310 bacterium
AATCCACCCGTCTTGCGCAGGACTTCACTCAATTTCGTGCTATCTTTGGTAATCGAGTAAGTCCCCGGAAACATCACTTCTCCGTTCACTTCCACCGTGGGACCCACTTCCCATTCGGGAATCTCGCGGATGAAGACACGATCATCCTCCTCGAGCATGACATCATATTCAGCGTCTTTATTTTCCAGTAATCTTTGCAGATCGATCTTAATGAATGTCGTCGGTTTTTTGGGATCAATTTTCGCAATCTCTGCTTCCAGCATATACGCGTTTCGTTTTAGATTTCCGGATTTCAATATAAGGTCGCTTAATCTCAGATCTTCCTCCAGCGGATAACTGCCCGGTCTTTTCACTTCACCATGGATATGGACGAAGCGTTCATTGAGCTGCTCCAGCCTGGAATACACCTTTATGTTGTCGTCATTTTTCATATGGATATTGGAGGCATGATCCAAATCCAGCAGGATATTCTGATAATCCATATATGAGACCCGGCGTTCGCCGCTCTCTTCGACGCGGCTAATTTCAATCTTTTTCAGATATGCATAATCTGTAAAACCGCCGGCAAGCATCACAATATCCGAGAGCCTCTCCCGCGCTCCCGGCTTGAGCTCAAAGATCCTGTTCCTTTTGAGTTCCCCTGAAACATGCACTTTGGCCTGCATCAGAGGGACATATATGCGGTCACCCGAACCGAGGAAGGAGATATCCGCATGTTTCGGATCGAGCAAAAACTCATAAAAATCGACAGACTCCTCCAGCTTTCCGTCCCGTATGAGCCGAACATCGCGTAACGAGCCTCCCCGCAATGGTCCTCCGGCCATATTCAACGCATCGATCACCGTGTTCATCGCTGTGAGCACATATTTCCCCGGTCTGGTTACCTCGCCGACGACAGAGACCTGGACTGTCTTGGGTTCGATAAGCATCACGTCGACGTGAAAGTTATCATAAAATTTTGATAATTTCTGAATCAGGAAAATTTGCAGGTCTTTCAGCGTTTTTCCGTTCACATCCAGTACACCGACGGTGGGCACATGTATCTTTCCTTCAACATTCACAAGCACTGAAAAATCTTCCTGTATTTTGCCCGACAAAAAAATTCCGAGTTTATCTCCGGGACCCAGTGTATAGCGATCGGGATAAAAAACAGTACTGAATCCTGATTTGCTCAGGTCATTATTGAACAGATCATGGCCGAAGATAATATTATTTGACGATACGTTGATTTCTTCGGGTGATGTGTGATCGTTTTGAGAATACAGCGCAGTGAAGAGAAAAAAAGCAAGCAGAACGATTAATATTTCTATTTTAACGTTTTTTTTCATATTTAATAATATAAATAATATATCTGTTGTAGTCAATGAATTTTTATCCTGATGTATTCATAAATTCATACAAGAATAAGCTTACCCAATAGATTTATGATACGTTAGAGTGTCCTGGTTTCTCAACATATTGTTTTGCCAAGGAGTTAAAACAGATGACTCATTCGGGCATCCCGCTTGCTTAAAAATATTTTTAATAATGCGGGTTGGTAAAAAATGTTGTCGTTCTTTGATGAGATTATCGGTCGATATCCGTCTTTGTAGCGATTACAATTTTTTCCAGACCGCTCAGCTTCGCTAAATCCATGACTTCGACCACCTCACCATGGGATACCAGGCGGTCCGCTTTGAGAACAAGGGTTTTTTCCTGCAGAGACGGCAGCAGCTCTTTAAATTTCGATGCCAGCTGGTCGGAGGTTATGGACTCACCGTTCAAATTCATTCCCTGATCGGCAAACATCTGCAATACCAGTCTGTCGATTTTTTCCGATGCGTGGCTCTTGGTCTGGGGAAGCTCCAGTTTCATCCCCGGCTGTTCCAGAAAAGTAGAGGAGACCATAAAGAAGATAAGAAGCAAAAACAGAACATCTATCAGGGAGGTGATGTTAATGATGACTTTTTTCTTTTGTTTTTCCAGTAGCTTCATGATGGGTAAGATAACCTTTTTTGGAGAAAAAGCAAACTTTTTTTATTAGACTACTGCCGGCTCGATTTTGTTTCAGAAGACGCAGGGATGATTGGATACCACTGATGTTGCATCCCGGAAAGAAGATGTAGTCCACCTGCGAGGTGGACTACATCTTGTGTATGTCACTTCATTAAAAGCATTTTATTCATCTTTTCAAAAAGCGGCTTGTTATCCGCTTGTGTTTTCATATAAAAAAAATAGAGTCCTGACGCATTCCTACCGGCTTCCCATTGAATATTATAATACCCGGCTTTTTGTCCCCGATCGATGAGTGTGATTACTTCCTGACCGAGCATATTATATATTTTGAGAGTCACATGACAATCATCCGGCAGCTGATAAGCAATTGTAGTGAGGGGATTGAACGGATTGGGGTAATTCTGAGAAATAGTGTACTCATCAGGTACTGCTAAATTGTCGCTGGCAATTTCTACGGATGACGGGATGATATGTGAAACAAAACCAGCGAAGTCCACAAAGGTATTATTGCCGACGATATCACCCTTTTTTATTTCCATTTTCATCAAGTCGAGGGAAGACGCATTTTCCTGAACTTCGATCTGCAATAAAATATCCGTAGTGATATCAAGCGGATAATCATTTACATTCAATTTAAATTTACCTGCGGCGTCGATCATGCACGAATCCAGCAAAGCGTCATTTTCATCGATTTCGCCGTTGTTGTTATTATCAGCGAACAGGGATAATAATTCAATTTCGCTGCTGTTTAAATCTCCTGTTAATGCACCTGACATCTGCGACAGCACCGGGCTCCCGAACCGATGCGCCGGTTCGAGCCTGAGAAATATATTTTGTGCACCAGGAGTCAGTTTTTCCTGCAATTGTACCGGCACAATTTCAACATAGGAATCCGGGGGAGGCTGAGGCGGAAGCTGTGCCAATGCTGCGCCGGAACCTGAAGTCAACATGAGTGCCGACAGGCATAACTGGTATATATTTTTTGAGTTCATGATAAATTCCTGTTCGTTTCAAATGATCGCATGGATATCTAATTCTTATCCGGACTCCTGTTTGACGACGGCCGGTTGTATTTAAATTTACCCATGAGAAGATCGTGCTGCGTATAATTGTCCGGGCTACCATTATTAAAAACACTCGGCTGGATCAAATCTGAATCAGAAAGAAATCCCATGTTTTGTGATAGCTCCTGCAAATACGTTGGATAATGAATAGTACCGGGTTTTAATCTTGTCATTGCTGAATATATATCAGGCGCACCCCACGATGCATTTGCTCCTTGAAAAGGTAAATACCCATCCATTGCCACGATTATGTAGCCCGCAGTTCCCCAATTAGGCGGATCGTTCCCAATCTCAATATTTATATTGCGCGGAAAAAATCCATCCGTTAATTTCGGCAGTCTGTTTTTCACAACATCTATAATAGTATTTTTTTCTTCATCATTAATTTCCCGCCCGGTTGGTTGTCCCTGTTGATCCAGCACATTTTGGATGATATACACTGTATGCGGCGGACTGTTCCACCTTGGATTCTGGCCGTAGAATCTACCACAGGCATTGTAGTGATCCATGTTCATATCTGTAGATGCCATGTTCATGTTCAAGGTTTTGTCAC
>JAFGJC010000424.1 GCA_016929305.1 candidate division CSSED10-310 bacterium
ATGTCAAACCACCAAACATTTCAATTACGATTGTTCAAGGATACAGATCTCACATCTGTTAACCGGCTGTTTACGTCTGTGTTCGGTATTAAACGGTCTGCAGCTGCCTGGCATTGGAAATTCCAGGAAAATCCTCATGGAAAATCCATAATTCTCCTGGCATTTTCCGATCATGATCTTATTGGCCACTATGCGCTTATACCGCGCAAAATAAATTTGTTTGGAAGCTTAAAAAATGCATATCAAGAAGTGGATTTGATGATAAACAGTAAGTATTCCGCTGGCGGTGTTTTCAGGAAAATGGGAAAGCATATTTATAACATCGCAGGTGAGCAGGATTGCCCGTTTACATTTGGTTTTCCCAATCAAACATCTTTGCCGGCCGGAAAACGAATATTGGGATGGCGTGCAATCGGATCAATACCCTTGTTTACACTCCTTCTTAATCCGATTGATTTTCTCAAGAACAAGTTCTCTAACCAAGAGATCAACAAAAATCACTATTCGATTCCGGATAAGATTTATCATCGAATAATTTCTCTACGATTTCGCTCCCGCAAAAAAACTAATCAAATTAAAATTTTCGACAACCAAACAGTACGGTTGCTGCAAAACATTAACCGGGGGAAAAATTTTTATTTTGAGCGAGAGGAGGAATATCTCAATTGGCGGTATTTCAATCATCCGGATAAAAACTATTTAATAGTCTGTAGTGGTCCTGATCCTGAGCCGGAAGGAGTCGCTATATTTTGCCACTCAGATCATCAAACGCAAATTGCGGAATTTGAATTGAAATACTCAGAAGACTATGAAACAGCAAAGGCTCTTATGATGGCTATTTATTCTGATGCCCTGAAACGGCAATCGTTTGCTATTCGGATGTGGATGTTAGAGTCAGATCCGTATGTCTCAATGCTTCACTCGCTAGGATTTTCCCCGCGTGATTCTAAGATTCATCATGTTATTCGATCGTTCATGGATCCGGAATCAAACAGGTTGATTTGGGATCCGGAACGTTGGTACATTAGTTCTGGTGATTCAGATTGTGTATAACTCGTAATGAAATAGGTAAAAAATTTACTATGCAAAACGGATATCTTCGCAGATTTTATCAGCTTGCTAGGTACTCGAGTGTTGTCAAGATATTAAAACTCGTGGACAAGACTTTTCGAAAATCACAGACACCACTTTTTTTACCTCAGTTGCTAAACGATTGTGAATCGGCATCAGTTATCTCTTTCTCACCACATCCTGATGACGATATTTTGGCTGTGGGCGGAACTCTTTATAAACATGCATTAAACAACAGCAATGTCGTTTCGCTCGTATTAACAAAAGGCGATCGAGGAACTTCTCATGCCGTTAAAGATAGCTCCTTACCGGACAAAAGACGCCTCGAAACGGAAAAAGCATCCGAGATCCTGAAATTGAATAGGGTTATTTTTCTGAATGAGCCTGATGGAAGGTTGAAATTACGGCAGAATTTAGTCGAAAGCTTGGTAATGCATTTACGGGAATATATGCCTGATATAATCTATACGCCTTTTCCTGTGGATCTTCACCGAGATCATTTGACAACAAGCCTGATTCTTGCTGAAATCCTTAGAATTTCGGGAATTAATCCCAAAATTCGTTGTTATGAAAGTATTGTGCCACTTATTCCAAACACCATATCTGACATAACAAGCGTTGCCGAACACAAACGGCTGGCGATTAGATGTTTTCAAAGTCAAAATGAAGTCAGCAACTATGAAAATACAATACTTGAAGGACTGAATCGGTTGCGTTCTCACGGATTGATGAAGGGGCAAGGGTATGCGGAAGGTTTGTTCGAGCTTGACAGATGTTTCCTGGAACAAATTTGTTCTCTATTAGATTGAACACCAACGATGACTCAAGAACTCTGTTTTCTGCTTGTTGATGAGTTTTCAGAAATTGGTGGAGCAGAAAGGATTTTGTTATCAATAGCGGAATCATTGAAAAATTCCGGTCATTCGGTCTTTTCAGTAGTGCCGGGAGATGGATCATTTACAACTCTACTGCAGCAACTTGGTGTTCAGGTCAGCTTTGTTGATATTTTAGGATTAAAGGGAAATTGGTTGTCTGCTAGTAAATGGGGGGAGATAAACTGCCAATTCGATATGTTGCTCGATCAGGTCAGACCCGATGTAATACTGGCAAATTCATTGTGGGCAGCTTTCACTATTTCGCACAGCGCAAAGAAACATCAATGCCGCATTGTTTGTTGTGTGCATGCGTCAATTGAACCCAAAAGCACATTAAAAAAAATTGCATTTCCGATTATCAGAAAGAAACTTTTCAAACCTATTTCTAGATGGGTAACCGTATCGGATAATCTTGCTGAACAACTATTCAGGATGGGTGTCAAGCGCGAATTATTAGAAGTCATTCCAAATGGAGTGGATACTGATCTTTTTAGACCTCGAACACCACACAAAGAAGTCAGGATAGCCTTACCATTTCCCGAAAACTGGCACATCGTCGGCACAGTGGGAAGACTTCATCCAGGAAAAGGTCAGCAAGTATTTTTAAAGGCGGCATCCATTGTAGTGCAGAAACATCCGCAAACATGTTTTGTCATTGCCGGTAAAGAAATTGTCACACCTTCAGAAAATATACATTTCAGAGAATCCCTACTGGAGTTGACAGCTCGCTTGAATCTGACGCAGAACGTCTACTTTGCGGGATTTCACACGGAAGTTCATCATTTAATGAATTGTTTCAACAGCTTCGTCTCTGCATCGTTTGAGGAATCATTCGG
>JAFGJC010000425.1 GCA_016929305.1 candidate division CSSED10-310 bacterium
ACGCATCCCCTTTTCATAGTGGCATTAGCGAATTCGTCAATACAGATGCTACATACTCAGGGTATGGTTTGACGCTGTCCGCTGAACGTCATTTCCGGAGTGACTTGCCCGCACATCCCTTTGCCAGTGCCGGAATAGGTGTGGAACGATATGAGATCAAGGGACACGGCCGAACCGGTCATTGGGTACCGGATATACATGTCGAGCCCAGTGGCGACGGATTTGTACCCAAAGTTTTTGCCGGATGCGGGTACCGCTTTACAGCGGGTGCCGCCAGAATCGATATTTTAGTGCAATACCACCAGTTTTTCTTCAGTGATAATGCGGGTTATTACGTGACAGGCGGAACGGCTGTCATGTTTGCCCATCCGTGGTCAAGTTCACGATAATATCATTGAATATATCGTTTTTAGCTATGTATGATATCTGAAATTGTCTTTACACCGCTTATAGGGTTCGCCTCGTTTCTTTCTGCTCGCTACCAGTTTTTCTTTTTCCTTTTTTCGGATTCCTAAATATCTTGCCTCAAATTTCATTGCCTGATAGTTATGCCATCTTTTGATGTCAAGTTTGCCCTTTTCAATCGCTTCACGCACGGCACATCCAGGTTCCGTGTTATGACTGCAATCACTGAACCGGCATTGACCGATAAGGTTTTCAACATCTCCAAACGTTTCCGAGATGGTTTCCTCATCAACCCAAATTTGAAGCTCCCGCATTCCAGGTGTGTCGATAAGGATTGTGCCTTCATCCATCAGAACCATCTCCCGCCAGGTTGTCGTGTGTCGTCCTTTACCGTCATATTCCCGGACTGCACCGGTATTCAATGTGTTTTTACCCAGGAAAGCGTTGATCAGAGTTGACTTTCCAACTCCCGAAGAACCGCTTATGGCAATCGTATGTCCCGGTTTAAAATACGGATGAAGCGAGTTCAGATTAGTCAAATCCAGGGCACTTACAGCATGCACCGGGATATCGCCGGCAACCGTTTTTGCCTGCTCGAGAAACTTGTCCGGATAAGGACAGACATCAGATTTATTGAGAATAATAACAATCGAAGCGCCGGATTCTCTCCCGACGATAATATACCGTTCGATACGCCGTAAATTGAAATTTCCGTCGAGACTCAGCATGAAAAACATGATATCGATATTGGCTGCTAGGATCTGCTCTTCCGTCAAGCCACCACCGATTACCGAATGACCGTCAATGTTCACCTGTTTGCGTCCACCGGAAACCGGAGGTTTTCGGCAGAAACGGCTTTTTCGCGGCAATACCGCATGGATGATTGCTTTTTTTTCCATCGGCATGGGTGAGACGGCAACCCAATCTCCGATTGCGGGAAAGCCATTCCGGTTGGATATCTGATATCGAAACCGTCCGGACAATGATGCTGTAAGCTTACCCCAGGAGCTATAAACGGCATACATGCCTTTGTGTTCTTTTGCGATACGTGCGGGGCTGTACCCTTTTTGATCGAAAACATAGAAATGCTGTTCAAAAAAAGGCTGCCACCCAATTCTCTTCAAATTCATCGTCAACAAACTCCCTTTGGATTGTTATAAAATCCGTTTCATGGTTACCGAATACGGTTCGTGAGAGAACACGCATGGTAAAATGACCAATAATTTTCTGCTGAAGTTTACTTAATCTCGATTATCGTCCGTTGCGGCAGGCGACAGAGGTAATCGACTTTTGTTTATATGCATTCATACAATTACCTCCCTTCATGGAATGACATTCAATCACATTTAATTATAGGCAATTCCGGGTTGTTTAATTAAGGAGGTACTTGTAGTTGCCGCTTTTAGCTTGATCTTGGCGGGATGTCCTGGTAATCGTAAATGCATGGTATTTATGGAAATACGGTTTGGAATGAGAGTGTTGGCAGGGAGGTGACAATGTTTTGAAACCGGGAGATATTGATGGAATGTCCTTATACGAAGAGATTTATGAGGTTGTTCGATCAATCCCTTGCGGAAAGGTCGCAACCTACGGGCAGATTGCAGCAATAATCGGAAGATGTTCATCCCGTCAGGTAGGCTATGCTATGGCGTCGGTTTCGGCCGGCAGTGGAATTCCATGGCACCGGGTTATTAACAGTCGCGGAAAGATAAGCGTTCGTTCCTATGGAGAGCCGAGTTTTTCGCAAAAAGAACTGCTTGAATCGGAAAACGTCGTGTTCGATGAGAATGACCGTGTAGATTTGAGCATATATGGATGGGAGCCGACTGAGATTGAGTTATAAGTGCTGCCGAGTTGAACAATCATTCGACACGTAAGTTCAGCGCGGCACATCCCATGCGATAAAATCAAATTCCTGAAGTTGGTCCAGTGTTTCCAGGAACAACTGAGCATCCAGAGAGATATGATTGTCTTCCAATGCAGCCAGAATACCATCCACAGTGCGTTCGCCATCAATCAGCATTTCAGCAGATGCAATAGCACTCAGCTTTCGATATTCTTGGCATCCGGAAAGTTTTTCCAGGTGTGACAACCGTTTGCCGTTCGATTGTTCAAAAACCGCAGTTCTTGAAATCGGTCCCACATATTGCCGATGCGGTATGATATATTGCAATTCTGGATAAAACGGAGCGGAGGAATAGTCCGGTTTTAGACCCAGTTTTGAGAATTGATCCTTTAATTCATCCAGAACACTGAGGTTTTCGTTTGAAATCTCTGGATAGAGTTGATCCGCAAGCATTGATTCATTAAGGAAACGTTGGATCACGTCTATATCTAGGTCTGGTTGTTTTAACCGATTGAGTAGAAGCTGGGCGTGATAACGTATTATTTTCTGTGCTGAGGATGGATCGTTACGTGTAATATCAAAGACTGACATTGCGGCAGACCATGCCAGCCGCTTCAGAATTTCCGGGTTGAGTTTATCCGGAGTATCTGCATCGGTATGGTAGTACTTATCCGGCCAGCAACCCAGCGAAACGGAAGGGATGCCAAAACCGGGGAAGTTGAGAATATGATGATCAGAGCCGATAGAAAAAGGTCTTGTTTTAAATTTGAAATAGGGATTGTCGGCGGCATCGGCACAGTACCGCTCTGCTTTGGAAGATCGCGAAAGAAAATATGATGCGATCCATGGGAAAAATGTACGGGCGGATAGAGGAGGCAGAACCAGATGTGTCTCGGCACCAGTTAGCTGAGGATTGCTGCCGATCATGTCCATGTTCAATCCTGCAACAAAATAGAGTGCTGCCGTATCCGGTCGAAGCAGCCATGCCAGTGTCCCAAGGATTTCAGGGACAAGCAGAATGATGATGCCCCGGTCACTTCGTTTAAAATCCCGGTGTTGATAGAGTTGTGCTGCCGTCAATGCCGTCTGAATAGCTCCCGCAACACCGGAAGCGTTATCGTGAGCGGATGGTGAGGGATGACAAATATGCGCTGTCAGGATGGTATATTCCCTGACAGGACCCGTTCCATGAATTGTTATTTGCAGAACGGGAAACGTACCGGAATTGAACATCGAATCTATTTTCACGATAAGTTCGGGAAAACCAGCGGAACAGGTTGCGTCCCGCAGAACATCCTTGACGAGGTTTCCTTGCCGTTGACTGAGTGAGATGCCAAAAGGTATCGATTCACGATCCCTGTAATTTTCTCTTCCGGTCAGCGGAAGTGTATGCCATCGTCTTGTATCGATCAATGTCGGATCTTCACCGGCTGCTCCGTAATCCGGGACAGAAATAATTCCACCCAAATGAATTTCATAGAAGTAACGCCAAAGATCAATGAAAGTCGGATTGGCGGAAAGAACGATCTTCGAGCGCCGGGTATCGGGATGTAATTCACGGTTTTCAAGCCCCTCCAGCGATTCATGGGCGATAATGGAAAATCTTCGGTGTTCCGGAACGGATCCAGAATAGCTATATATTCCTGTGTTCATGTTAGACGCGTCTATCAGAGGAATTTCCCGTCCACCGGCTGATTTCAGAATAACTTCGGCGGTGTTGAGTTTCCAGTTAATGGGAGCTCGCCAGGTGCCATATGTCAACCGTCCGTCACACGGGAATCGATGTGTTTCGATCTGGATGGATGGAACGTGTGATAGCTGGTCAGATACCCAGGCAATGGCATCATCAATACCTGGCGTACCTTTCACCCTGTGAAATGAGGAAATCTGCTCTACAATACCCATCAGCCGTGATGGATCAAACTGATCCCATACAAATTGCTCCAATTCACTAAAACGCATCCCGGAATTCATTATTGCGTCCATAAGATTACTCTATCGGAAAAATAAATTATTTCAAGAAAGGTGGAGTTAAATAGTATGGCATAACGGCAAACAGCCAAAATGTATCAAGTTGTGATTTAATAATATCCTGTTTCGCACACCGAAATATTTCCCAGAAGATTCAGTGTGCCTGCTTCTGTCATTGCGTTCCAGAAACACAGGGGATAAGCAATAGTTAAGTTTTCAGGCCAAATGAAATCGAGAATCATGTAATCGGTGCAACAGCATGGCGGGATAACAGAACTGGCGAAATCAACATCCGCAGACCAATCGGGATAAAACCAGAAATAACCATACAGGTCCAACAGAATGTAGATATCCACTGCCAGAGCCTCTTCTGATTTGTTACAGGCGGAAATTTCATAGGTAAAGGGCTTCCCCGGATGAATGTAAGGAGAAACAGAACAAAATATTCCGGTTTCCGGGCAATCGGGTTCCGGATCTGATGTGGGAGTCGGTATCGGTGTTTTGTCCGGTGTTACATTAATCACGGTGACGGGAACGGAGATGCCGCTCTTTGATGCCCACATCCAATATCCGCAATATACCTCTCCATAGGCACTAGCAAGGAACTGAGTTGTGCCGCTTCGCACTGCCGTAAAAGTGAATGTAATGGTCGGCGGCACTCCCGATGTGTCGAAATATGAGTCCGGATAGAAGATAAAATTACTAGTGTTTGTTTGATGGATCAGCATTTCCATGATGCTGTAATTACACTCCGGATCCTTGTCGACAAGTGTTACGGTTACGGTTATATTCTGGCCCACAAACACGGTTTCTGCCGAAGGGATAACGTCAAAATAGATTAGATTGTCATCGGCCATCGCCGAGCAAACGCAACAGGTAAGAAAAGCGATTACTATCAGCGTTACAGGTGTATTTATCATGACAAGACCCTCCCAAATCCATATCTACCGCATCTTCAGAACGCAAAAATAATGCCAATCATTTGGATGCTTATTTTTAAATGGATCACAGTGGAATGAAACTAAAAATTTACATAAAGTGTAAAGGGAAAGCCGTTATGGCGGTGGTCTTTTGGGTAAGTCCCTCTGATAAAGTGTGTGGGATAGCGGGAGTGTTATTGGTCGGACAATACGGCATTTCGGCCGATTTCAAACGCTTTTTTCGTCAGAGTTTCATTTTCTGCAGCATCATTTTTTTCATAGACACCGGTAGCAACAAGCTCCGCAACCAGATTCATCTGAAGATATGACAGGGAATCTTTAAGCATACCCAGAGTATGTCGTGCCGTGCGTTCATTGGTATCGCCCAGAGGAATGACAAGAATGACCTTCTGATGTTTTCGATGAAGATAAGTTCCGGCACCGTACCACCGGTCGAGAAACATTTTGAATTGGGCAGTCGGTCCCCACCAGTACACCGGTGTGCCGAGGACCCATATATCGCTTTGAGAAAGTGTTTTCATGATTAAGGGCATATCATCTTTCTGGATACACTGGCCCGTCTTTCGGCAGGCATCGCAAGCCTTGCAGGGATTGATATCATAATCGGTTAATAGGATCTTCTGTGTTGTTGCTCCTGCCGCCTCAGCACCACTCAGAATTTCGCTGACTAAAACATTTGTGTTGCCGTTCTTTCTCGGGCTTCCGATGATACCGGTTATTTGTTGAGTGCGTTTGGTGTCTTGCATAAACAACTCCCCTGAAAAATTTACCTTTGACATGCATTTATTCGTAAGTCCAGGATAAAATCCTATCACAGAATTGCAGAATAATGGAAGATGCATCAGCGTTGTTTTTGATAGTCACTTTAGAGGTATATCCATACAATTGCGGTTAGCAACGAAATTAAGGTTATCGGAACTCCGACACGGGCATGCTCGGTGAATTTGATCACAACACCATATATTTTTGCCTGTTCAATAACGATTAGATTGGCAATGCTGCCAAGAATGAACAGGTTTCCTGCGAAGGTGCTGGACAAAGCCAGAATGTACGCTGCTGTCGGATCGTTTGAGTTTATAAATCGCAGAAGAAGCATTGCTGCGGGTACGTTGCTGAATACATTGCTGACAAGAGTTGTTACTGTAGCGAGGACCGGCAGTGAATTGAGATCGATGCCTAGGTGCTGCAATTTCATAATCAGAAGTTCCAGCCATCCGGAAGATGCGATCCCGTGAATCACTATGAACAAAGCGCAGAACAATGTGATCAGATGCCAATCCACCAGACCGAGGATGCGTTTTGTTCTTATGGTCCGACTGCATAGAAGAATTCCGGCAACTGCAATGGCCGATATTTCTCTGGGGATTGGAGTAAAAAACAGAACAATCAAAGTGGTGGCGGCGAGCAGCCCCTTTAAAGTGTGCCAGAATCGAAACTCCGGCCATTCACTCTCCGGTACTTTCGGGATCGGCTGATCAGTCGATGAGAGCGTATTTCGGTAACAAAAAACTATGACACCGTAGCTAAAGAACAATGACAGCAATGATGGTGGTGCGCAGTAAATGAGAAAGGGAAGGAAAGGCAGATTTTCCGTCTGGCCAATCAGCATGTTTTGAGGATTTCCCATGATTGTCGCTGCAGAACCGATATTGCTGGATACCGCCAGACCCAGTAGGAATGGGATAGGATTATATCGAGCTTTCAGCAGCGCATAGGTCAGAACGGGAGTGAACGCGAAACAGATAATGTCATTTGCCAGTATGGCAGATAAAAATCCACTGATTATCATCAGTATGAATAAAAATGTGCGGGGGCGGGACAGGAGGGAAACAGTTTTCGAAACAATTCGAGTATAAAATCCTCCCAATCTCAGCTGTGCAGAAACGATCATTAATCCATAGAGCAACAGTATTGTCGGAAAATGTATGGTCTGAATTGCATCCTGAAATGGAACGAATCCCAGCGCAACCATGGCAATGGCTCCGATAAGTGCAAATCCAGTCCGATCTATGGATAATCCCGGAATACGGCCAAGCGCGATACCGATATAGGTCAACACGAAAATGAAAAGAATTGCCATGATTCCCTCGCTATATTTTTTGCAAAGTATTTTTTTCGAAATTCCAGGGGGGCAGTTCGAGTTTTTGTGAAAAGAGTTCGTAGATGAGCTCAGGGTCCTCGAAATACACTCCAAGCAGGATCATGCTGATGATTCGATCATTTAAACGCACGACGATAACGTTTCCAAGTATATTGCCGTTACGTTTCAGAAAAGCAGAATAATTGTCATTACCCCATAGCACAAGCTGCGGACTCAATTCTAAAACTAATGAACGATCAGAGATTGCCATGCCAAGTTTATATGCAGAAATTCGCTCATGAAACGATATCTTTGCTTGAGTCGGAGTATTGCAGAATTCGATTTCTGTCTTGAGCCATATAATGTCCTGGTGAGAAAAGGGTTTTTCTGGCTGGAATTCGTATTCCAGTTCCAATGTTCCATCAAGATTTTGCCGTGCATTATACTGTTCATATCTATCGCTGCAGGCAACATTAATACCCAGGAAATCAAAATCATTCACCGTGATAAGATGAGCTTTTTCCTCGTCGGTAATATCCCTGTTAATACAGCTTGAAATATTTAAAAGAGAGATAAGGATTGCAACTGCATATATATTGCGTGTCATATTGTCATATTACATGGCCTTCTGTTTAAATGAAAGTTCCTGCTGGAGAGAAATGAGTTTCAGTGTACTTTGCGTTGTGAACGAATCTTTTATGATATGTGATTGCTTTGGTGTGATACAAACATTATGATCTGTTTTCATGAACCGATATCTTTCCGGACTGAACAAACGAGACATCGATTCAGTGGGATTTGATCCCTGGGTGATGCTGGCGGTTATTCTGAGTCTTTTATTATTTTTTACTGGAATTGCTGACCATGATGTATGGACTCCGGATGAACCCCGCGAGACCCAGATGGCTTTGGAGATGGTTGAAAATGGCAACTGGCTCATTCCTATGCTTGCCGGTGAACCGTTCGTGGAAAAGCCGCCACTCTATTACTGGTCATCAGCGGCGGGAATGATGCTGTTTGGCGGTGTATGGTCGCCGGCAACCATTGCCAGGGCATTATCCAGTTTGTTTGCTCTGCTGACGGTATGTGCTCTATACCTTTTTGTGCATTATCATCTAGGCTCCAGAATAGCGGTCACCGCTTCATTGATGTTGATCACCATGGGTGGTTTTGTGGAGATGAGTCATTGGATACGCATCGATGCGTTGCTGACGTTTCTGATCACCGCTTCCGTGCTGTTCTTTATGGACGCGCATATACGGGAAAGCAGCGGACATCTATTTCTGGGTTATATTTTTTTGGGTTTGGCATTTTTAACGAAAGGTCTGGTCGCCATTGCCGTGGTTTCCGTCCCCCTTGCTGTTCTGGTTTTGATGACACGCGGGTGTGGCAGAAAATTATATGCCTTACATATTCTAGGGGGAATGCTCATGCTGGGAATCATATTCCTGTGGGCAGTATCTTTCAAAAACAAAGCCGGAGAATTACTGTTTAATGAATGGTTTTGGGACAATCAGATCGGGCGATTTTTAGGAACGACGCGGCATCTAGGGCATATCCACGGTCCAACTTATTATTTGGGTATCATCTGGAGTGTGCTTTTTCCATGGTGCTTTTTACTGTTTCTCTGGGTTGTTCGACCGTTTAGGTTATTCAAAGCAAACCGCAAGGAAGAAATCACTATTATTGCCACATTTCTTGCCTGGGCTGTCGGCGTACTGATCTTGCTGTCCATCGCCGGTACCAAAAGATCCGTTTATCTTTTTCCTCTTTTGCCCGCATTTGCCGCTCTGTTTGCATGGAACGTGCAATCGTGGCCACGATGGTTAAATCGTTTTCTTATCGTTGTGTTCGGGTTAATAGCGGTTATTGGACTATCGCTGGCTCTGTTTGAGCCTGTTTTAGGTGAATCCCATCTGGAAAGTTTGCGTTTTCAACCCAAACCTTTGGCACTGTTATTCTCATTCCTGTCATTCCTGTTTTTAATAAAGTGCCGAAAGGATACTATCATTCGGGGCGTTGGTGTCACGGCAGCACTTTACCTGACGGCTATCGTGTCTCTGGTGCCGGTTTTTGACAAGATCAAGAATTACCCCCCTGTAGTCCGACAATTTTATCAAAAAATTCCACAAGACAGGTTGCCTTCTATCTGCGGCTGGAATCTGGATCAAACGACTCGAGCGCTGTTCCCGTATACTGTCGACTGGACAATTCCCATCGTAAATGATGAGGAACGAATCCGTTCGATATTGAGAGGTGAGGATCCGGAATATTCCGCCGTTATCGTTCAAACGGAAAAATCTCTCAAGACCAAATCGCCGCTTCCTGAGACATCAATTCTTGCGGAAGAATCCTTTTTGACTCGGCGTGGTTTGAAACTCATTGCCGGGACACACCAACAGATGTAATTATTTACATAATACGTAAAATTAGGTTCTCTCCAGGATTGTATTCTGATTCAAACAGCAAGCAGAACAGGCGTTTCAGTATGGCATCGATCTTGCTCATCTTGTGATTAGATTTGGGTACGATTGTTTATGGAGGTTAAGATTTATGAAACAGCGGAAAGAGAAACGAAACCTTTTCAGTTATGAGGTGTGGATTGGCGGGAATATCAAAGCAGCGATTTTTTCGATGTGTCTGTTGAGTTTTTCCTTCATATTCTGTGATGTTCCCGTATTGTCCGATCAGGAATGGCAGATCGAGGATGTAATATACCCGGTCGATTTCGATGTTATGACCGACCGGTATTTCTGTTTGGATTCCGCGGGTAATCTGCACTGCGCCTGTGGTTATGAGCGGTTGTTTTACTATGTCATGGAAAATGGTAGATGGCATGAAGTGCTGGTCGATGGTACGTTGCGAACGGGTATGCACGCGTCTCTGGCACTTGATACGCAAAATACACCTCATATCGCTTATCATGACGAAATGGCGGGGACATTACGTTATGCTAAAAAATCTGGAGATATGTTTGAAATAGAGATCGTTGATGATAATGGCGTTTGCGGCCAATACACTTCGATTGCCATAGTACCCGGCGGCGGTGTGCATATCGTTTACAAAGGACCGGAATCATTGCGACATGCCGTTTGCAGCGGCGATCATTGGACGATCGGTTCGCCCTGGCTGGGTCAGGCGGCATATATATCGGTGCAGCCGGATCCGGCGGGTAATCTCCATCTATGTTTTCAGGATTCTGTAAATGGGGATCTAATCTATGGTTACTATGACGGTTCATCCTGGTCGTTTGAAACGGTGGACAATTCCGAAGATGCCGGGAAATATTCATCGATCATCCTGGATGACACGGGTATCCCTCATGTGGCCTACAGCGCCAACGGCAGTCTCTATTATGCCGTCCGAAATTTGGACAACTGGGAAATCCAACGGGCAGACTGGGATGATGGCGAATGGCTTTCAATAACACTCGATGCCGAAAATCTGCCAGTTATCAGT
>JAFGJC010000426.1 GCA_016929305.1 candidate division CSSED10-310 bacterium
CTTTGATCGTCGCATCGATTTTATCTATGGCGTTTATGGGATTTGCCGGTCTGGTTAAACTGTAGACTTTACTTATATGATAAGAACCTTTCTGTGACATTTGTTATATCAGTAATCTTCCTCTAAAATATCATTGCAAGTTTAATATGACCTTGCTGTTAAACTAGGCAATAACAATTTGTTCAGATTTGATCTGAACTAAATATTGGGAGGTGTTTTTATGGATTTTGTTGGTTCTCAAATGGCTGTATACATCACGCAATATGGATTAAAGGTTTTGGGCGCCGTTGTTATTCTTGTTGCTGGATTTGTTCTTGCCGGAGTTGGCAGGAATCTCATGACGAAAGTAATGCAGAAGGCGAATGTTGATCCCTCTATCACCGGTTTTGTCAAAAATCTGACCTATTTTCTGATTCTGACATTTACAATTCTGGCTGCATTGGCAAAATTCGGAGTGCAGACGACATCGTTCGTTGCGATTTTAGGTGCCGGTGCGTTTGCTATAGGGTTTGCCCTTCAGGGTTCGCTTTCTGATTTTGCAGCAGGTGTTTTAATTCTTGTGTTGCGACCCTTCAAAGTTGGTGACTATGTGGATATTGCTGGAGTTGCAGGCAGCGTCAAAGAAATCCAACTGTTCACAACAATACTTACCACACCGGATAATGTGAAAATCATTGTTCCCAACGGAAAAATTTATGGTAATATCATTAAAAACGTATCCGCATATGAAACCCGCAGACTGGACCTGACCGTCGGTATCGGTTACAATTCCTCCATTCCCAAAGCTATCGAAGTGATTCAAAATATATTGAAGTCAGAAGACAGGATATTGGATGATCCCCCACCTCAGATAGCTGTTTCAGAACTCGGCGATTCAAGCGTAAATCTTATAATACGGCCATGGGTGAAATCATCGGATTATTGGACGCTTAAGTTCGAGTTGACCCAGAAAATCAAAATATCATTTGACGAGAACGACATTGAAATACCCTTTCCGCAGAGAGTTATCCATATGCTCTCCAGCAAAACCGAATGACAGGGTTTGAGTCTTTAACACACCGGTACCCTATTAGATAAAACTTGTCGGTATTATCCGTTAAGAAGGAGTAGTAAGTAGTGAAACTTTCGAAAAAGTATGCTGGAATTTTGATTTGTTCGATATTACTATCGGTATGCGTTTCCGCACAGGAAACAGCTCCATCCACAGAGACTGCCGAAAAAGGATGGCAGTTTTCCGGTGCCGTTACGGCATCCGGCAGTTTTAATCAATACAAGGACTGGCAGGAAGGCGGCACAGACACAAGCGCTCTCGGCGGCCAGGTCGATCTTGAAGCTACCTGTTTAAAGGAACACAGTGAGTGGAAGACAAATCTGAAAGTGGAATACGGCATTACGAAATCAGACGACGAAGATACTCGAAAAGCTGTTGATAAGATACTGCTGAAATCACTCTATGATTATAAATTCTCACATCGTGTCGGCGTATATGCCCGTATTTCAGCTGATTCCGCTATTACGGAAAGTTATAAATATTATGAAGACCCTGTCGATGCTGTTTTTATCAATAGTCGAGATCCTGAGTCCGGGAAAACAAAGATCAAAATTTCTGATGCGTTTGAACCTCTTAACCTGGAAGAAGGTGCCGGATTATCATTTCTCCTGTTCAAAAATGAAGATGACAGCAGAAAAGTGACATTTCTTCTCGGTGCCGCTGCCCGGCAACTTGTGGAATCGAATTACTTCATTGAATCTGACGATGAAACAACGGAGACGCTGGAATTCATAAAAATCGATACATACGATGATATCGGAGCGGAAGGCGGTTTGGATCTGACCTGGAAAATTATGGAAAATGCTCGTTTCACATCAAATGCGATGAGTTTTTATGGTGTGGATAACGAGTTCTGGAAGGTCACCTGGGATTCATCGCTAATAATCAACCTTGGCAAATACTGGGGTGTGAGTTTGTCCGCTCTTATGGTTTATGATGAACTGGTTTTCGAGGATCCACAGTGGAAAACAACGTCTTTGATTACTCTGACCTATCGATTGTTTTGATATAAGTCTTGCCGCATTATTCTTTTAACGGATTGTTAATCTGGCCTAACAGCACAATACTTCCCGTCTCTTCATGTCGCACAGCCCATAAAAAAGGTCTGTCAAATACCATATCCTTGTGATAAGGCAGCGTTTCCATTCTTGGATCGATTTCAGATTTCGATGGCGGATAACGTCCTGATTCAGCTATGGTCATCCGAATGTTCTGCGTGACACCTAAAACGTCAATCATATGTTCCGGGGTCGGCTGATCATCAGCATGACATGATGTACTCGATTTCAAACAATCTTGTTTTGTCAGCAATTGCGTCAGATCTTTATCCGCAGACAGGCTGAAACGCGGAAGTTTGATGGTTGCATTCATTCTGCGCCTCTGGGAAAGATACTGATTCCAATATTCAGGTGTCATCTGAGATAATATACTTTCTGGAGTTTGCGAAAAGCGTGGAAGTATCAGAATCATTGCATATTCACCATTACCGAATGGAAGTGTGATCGTTTCAAGAAGCGTGTCGGAACTATAAAGGTAATATCCGTTTTGCTGCATCATCGGCACGGAGATATCCTTTCCGTTTTCAAGATGGAAAACCTCAAGACGAGTTGATGTTGCATCAAAAGCCAAGCTCCATTCAGCATCAAAGTGAACGTTAATATGCATGTACAATCCTATTTTCAATGAGTTTGAATTTGCTGAACGGGTGGATATCTTTGACGGGTGTTGAAACTGATTTTCAAGATGCAAACATGAAGCGTTGTCTGTTTCGAAACTTATGGTGAATGGTCCTGCCTGATAGAATGCCCGTAACAGCTTTTTAACATGTGAAGAGAGGGAACCGTTACCGGCAGGACAGATATGGATACATACATCGAAATTTACTGCTGAATCTTCAGGGAATATTTCCTTAAGCTGCGCGTTTAAAAGTTGATGTAACTCGGACGATAAAATCTCCTGTAAAGGCATCGAGTACACAAAACATTCATTCAGCTTCCCATCGGTCAGGTTGGACAGCATTGAATAGATACAGATGGTGGCTAGCGGAGACATTACAGGATTTTCTAAATGATGTGTTGAGGAGATTGTTTTCAGAGTTGGAAAACCGATATATTGTTGAGCCGTGACGATGGAGAGCGGTGATGTTGTCAATGGATCGTCTGCCGCATCACAGAACACCCCTGATATGATAATTGTCGAAAAAATGATTTTCATACAGCAGGATCCGGATTTCATAGTGATCCTTTTCCAAAGGGTTTTATAAATTCTCAGTATACAACGGAATGCGGCTTCTGCCAAATCCTGCTGCCGGGCATTCGTGTTGTATTTTTTGAGCATAAAATTCCA
>JAFGJC010000427.1 GCA_016929305.1 candidate division CSSED10-310 bacterium
AATTCCGCATGCTTCAGCGGTCGTTATCGAATCTTTTCGAGAAGATTCAGAAATTGCTGTGACGGAAATACATGCTGCAGTTTACGTCGAAAAACCCAGTCAAAAAGGAATCATAATCGGTCGAGATGGTTGTTCTTTAAAGCGTATTGGAAGCGCTGCCAGACGCGAAATTCAATCTTATCTGAATTGTACTATTGACTTACGTTTATGGGTGAGAGTCGAAAAGAACTGGCGGAATCAGATGAATAGTCTTAAGAATCTGTGTTTGCAAGAAGAATAAATCAATATCTGTTTTCTGCTGAGTTGACAATAATTCTTGTAATTTGGTACGTTGGCATCATTAGGTGTGGGAGTATTGGGAGTGTTGTATATATATAAGGAGCATACATGGCAAAACTAACAGTGTTGGTCGACAACCGGCCCGCTCAAGTCGTTAGAATAAAGGATGTTGTCACGGTTGGCCGTGATTCAAATAATGAAATTCAAATTATAGATGTCAAAGTATCCAGAAGGCATAGTGTTATCGAAAAACGAAAGGGGTACCATATCGTCAAAGATCTGGGTAGTCGAAATGGAACATTTCTAAATGGAGTACAGGTGGAGGAAAGCGAACTCAAATCAGGCGATCGGTTGAGAGTTGGTGATACAGAAATCCTTTTTGAAGAGGAACCGGCATTGGATGTTTCAGAGGAAAGCAATCCTGTTGATATCGCCAGTGATTCTTCCAGTGTTGTTAAAATCCTCGATCATACCTTTGAAATAAAAAATCTGGCAGATCTTGACGTTACGAAAGAGAGTACGCCGAAGCTTCGCGAAGCACTAGCCAAATTGACAACGCTGTTTGAAGTGGGAAACTTGATAAATACCTGCCGTGATTCCACATCATTGGTTGATGCCATCATTGATATGATTACGCGGGTTGTAAAAGCTGATCGCTGTTATCTTCTTCTCAATGATGAAAGAACCGGTGAATTAGCGCCAGTAGCGGTTAGAACCGATGAAGAGGGCGACCCCGCTCCTAAAATTTCCAACACGATACTGAATCAAGTTCTTGAAAAAGGAATATCCATATTATCCCCTGATGCATTTCAGGACGAAAGGTTTCAGGGATCGGAAAGCATCTTCATTCATTCCATCAGGTCTGCGATGTGTGTTCCACTAAGGTGCAGAGATAAAATCATTGGGATTATCCATGTGGATACAAAAGGTGTTTTCGAAACGTTTGCTGAAGATGATCTGAAAATGTTGACTGCCATTGGCGTCAGTGCTGGTATTGCATTAGAAAATATGCGCTTATACGAGGATCTTAAGCGTTTGTTCCGTTCAACAGTGAAGTCACTCGTGGCAACGATTGAGGCTAATGATCCTTACACAGGTGGGCATTCCATTCGTGTCGCAGAATATTCAAAACAGATTGCTCTTACGATGGGGCTGCCGGATGATGATGTGGAGCAAGTTGAGTTGGCAGCTTTTCTTCATGATGTCGGAAAAGTAGGTATTCCTGACAGCATTCTCAACAAACCGGGTGCTTTTAATAATGAGGAAAAGAATATCATGCATGCACATCCTGCAACGGGTTCAGAAATTTTAATGAAAATAGATGGAATGGAAACGATTTCCCGAATTGTCCGGTATCATCATGAACATTTCAATGGTAAAGGTTATCCTGATGGATTAAAAGGTTCCGAAATACCTCTGGGAAGCCGCATTCTCTGTGTAGCGGATACGTTAGATGCGATTACTACCGATCGCGCCTATCGAAGTAAAAAATCAATAGTTGAAGCACTTATGGAGATTGAGAGGTGTGCCGGTTCTCAGTTTGATCCGGAAATTGTCAAAATCCTGAAAAAATGCGTTTCTTCAAGCGCAATAAAAAAATAGGAAATACCCAACATTCCTATTAGTCTATAAGGAGGTTTCTGTGAAAGCAAAATCGATATTAGTTACTGGAGGTGCAGGTTTTGTAGGATCTCATCTTGTGGATCAGCTTGTAAAACTAGGTCATCAGGTTACAATTTTCGATAACTTGGAAGATCAAGTTCATCAAGGAAAAGTACCTGATTATTTGAATACGAATGCAGAGTTTATTCGGGGTGACGTCCGTGATGCGGATATCCTGACAAAAGCACTGTTAAATAAAGATGTTGTCTTTCATCAGGCAGCCGCTGTAGGGGTCGGTCAATCCATGTACCAAATACGAAAATACGCGGATTATAACTCAACAGGAGGTGCTACGCTTTTAGATATTATCGTGAATAATAACAAAATCAGAAACCGAATAGAAAAAATCATCGTTGCCTCTTCAATGTCGATTTACGGCGAAGGTTTGTACACGTGCTCACAATGCGGAGATGTATATCCAAAGCTTCGTCCAACGGAACAACTTAAAACAAAACAATGGGAAGTAAATTGTCCACTTTGCGGGCTGGAATGTAAACATAAAGGAACCCATGAGAACAAACCGCTATTTCCGACATCAATCTATGCCATAACAAAAAGGGATCATGAAGAAATGTTCCTCGTTACAGGTATCAGCTATCAAATACCAGTCGTCGCACTCAGGTATTTCAACATTTTCGGCACTCGGCAAGCGTTATCGAATCCCTATACGGGTGTCGCAGCCATCTTTTCATCGCGTCTACTTAACAATAAACCGCCTGTTATTTTTGAGGACGGATTGCAAAGCCGGGATTTTGTCCATGTCTCTGATATCGTTCAGGCAAACATACTTGCTATGGAAAAAAATGCAGCCAATTATCAAGCTTACAATGTAGGCACGGGACGAAATTTATCCATTAAAGACGTTGCCGAAAAGCTAATGGGGAAACTTGTACCGGAGTCTGACATGCAGCCAGTTATTGAGTATCGTTTCAGGGAAGGTGATATACGCCACTGCTACGCTGATATATCAAAAATAACAAAAGAACTCGGGTATTCGCCTAAAATGAGGTTTGAAGACGGAATTTCAGAACTTACACATTGGGTTTCAGAGCAGCAGGCAGATGATGGGTTTGAAAAAGCCAGATCCGAACTTGAACGTTTTGGTTTGGCACATTAATCAATGGTGAGTTTCGATAATGAAGATCAATAATCGCCCAATGAAAGACATGCCAGTTTTTATTGATGAACAGCTAAGAAAATACGCGGAACTTGTTCCTCAAAAAACAGTCATCTTTTATGATGACCGAAAATACTCTTACCGGGATCTTGCCCGGGATGTGGATATTCTTGCTGAACATCTCAGGTTTCTTGGACTTCAAAATGGTGACCGTGTTGTCATTGCGATGCATCGCCGCCCGGAGATTATTGTTGCGTTTATTGCAATTTCAAAAGCGGGCGGTATCGCCGTGCCACTGGATTTTAAATTGTCATTAAAGGAGATTGATGAGATCCGGCGTTTGACGGATCCAATAGGAACAATCTTCAGCAAGGACTTAAAATCTCAGATAGGATCCATTAAAGAAGGTGAATGGAGACTTGAGATTGAAGACAGTACCACCTTTGCAAGTTTTTCTGAACAAGTTGCGCCACTGTCTGAAAGAGAGCGTTTGCCTGAAGATCTGGTCTATCTGAATTTTACATCAGGCAGTACGGCCAAACCTAAAGCTGCAATGGCAACACACAAACAACTTTTTTATAACACGTTGGCAAGTTGTGAAGTATTCAAAATAAATGAAAACGATATTCATTTGCCGTTGTTTGCTGTAATGTCTCATCCTCATGAAATCTTTTACAGAGCGATCTTAACCGGTGGTTCTATCGCTCTGGTTGACAATCTATATCCAAGATCGATTGCTCGTGCTATTACAAAATATAAGGTTACTTGCGTTATGGCAGTGTCTCCGGTTTATGAATTACTCATTCCGTTTGCAGGCTCAACACAGTATGACTTTCGTAGTTTGAGACTTCCAGAGAGTGGCGGGATGGCTACGCCGGCATGGCTGCAAGAGAGATTTAAAGATTCCTTTGGTGTCCCAATTTTTCCGGTTTGGGGTAGTACTGAAACTATGGGCATTGCTTTTGCGTCTGAATTGAATGGTATCACTCCACGAGGATCAGTGGGACGAATATTGCCATTCTATGACAGCCGTATCGTCGATTCAAAAGGAAATGAAGTTTCTGAGGGAGAAGTCGGTGAATTATTGCTGCGGGGTTCTGCCATTACAGATGGATATTGGCGTGCCGAAGATGAAACTCGAAGAGTTTTTGAAGATGGTTGGTATGCAACCGGTGATTTGTTTCATGTTGATGAGCAAGGTTATTATTTTTATCACGGCCGCAAAGATACGATGGTAAAAGTTGGAGGAATGAAAGTGTATCCCGCCGAGATTGAAGCGGTATTGTATACACATGCACTAATCCGTGAGGCGGTAGTTGTACCTTTTCAGGATCGATTAAGAGGTGTCGTACCTTTGGCTGCCGTTGTTGTTGAGCCCGGTGAAATGCTTACCGAAGCACAATTAAGGCAATTCCTGAAAGATAAATTGGCTCGTTTTAAGATACCGAGAATCATTAGATTTTTACCGGATCTTCCCAGAACTTCAGGTGGAAAAGTTGACCGGAAAGCCTTGACAACCGGGGTTCCGAGCCCTAGTGATTCTCCGGAATTGACTATCCAAAGACGTATTGAAGCCATAGATTTGAAGATACTCCATCTGCTGAATGAACGATTAAAATTACTTATGGATATCAAAGATTCCTCTAAAATAAGTACTTTCAAACCAGACCAAATTCAGGAAACGATTCAACGTCTTCAGGAGTTCAATCCCGGACCGTTGCACGATACTTTTGTCGAACAACTTTTCCGATTGATATTGTCAATCCCTCAATATCTCTAGGATCTCTAAATGACACATTTCTTAGATCAAACCATACTGGAAATTGATGAGTTAACCGTTAAACGAAAAGATCGAATTCTCATCGCTGGTCCTTGCAGTGTCGAAAGTCAAGGACAGGTGTTTGCGTGTGCTCGTGAGGTCGCCGAAGCCGGCTATAAGTTCATGCGGGGTGGTGCTTTTAAACCCAGAACAAATCCATACAGCTTTCAAGGATTACAAGAGGAAGGAATTCGCATTTTAGCCAAGGCTAAAAAGGAATTTGGCTTGAAGATCGTAACGGAGATTATTGATGTAGACCATTTTCCGTTATATCGGGATACGGTGGATATTTTACAAGTCGGTGCAAGAAATATGAGCAACTTCCAATTACTCAAACAACTTGCGACTTTCAATAAACCGGTTCTTCTCAAGAGAGGATACGGTGCCACAATAGAAGAACTTCTTCTTGCTGCGGAATATTTACTGTCAGGCGGTAATTCCCGTGTTATTTTGTGTGAGCGAGGAATACGTACTTTTGAAACGATGACTCGAAGTACCCTGGATTTATCATCTGTGCCGCTTGTCAAGAAAATGAGTTCTTTACCGATAATTGTGGATCCTAGTCATGCCTGTGGCCGAAGTGATATTGTCATTCCTATGGCATTGGCAGGATTAGCGGCTGGAGCTGATGGATTGATCGTCGAAATTCACCCTAATCCACCCAAAGCGCTATGTGATGGGCTGCAATCACTGGATTTTTCTAAATTTCGAACATTAGTAAAAGAAATCCAGTTACTCAAACCATTTCTAGATCAAATTGATGTTGCGGGAGAAAACACATAATGTTAAATAAAGTTGCCTTACGGAAGCTGTCTCCACTTAATGGCGATCCGGTTCGATTTCCTCAGCAAGACATAGTCAAGCTAAAAGACGTATTACATAGCATGTTTCTGGATATTGGAATATCACCGTCGTTTTTTAGAAATCAAACTGTTCTGTTACACCCGAATTTTGTCCGCCCAAATCCATCAGTAACACCGGCAAGCTCAACGGATCCTAGAGTCGTTTTGGCAATTGTCGAATGCCTGAAAGAGTATGGTGCGACCAAAATACAAGTGGGTGAAAATCCAGGGTTTGGATTTTCCAGCAGACGAGCATTTGAATTGCTTGATTTAATTCGTCCATTAAAAACCAGAAATGTGGAATTATGTTTTTTTGATGAAGGTGAATGGGTGAATGTTGAAAACGATAAGGGTCTTTTGTTTACAAAAATTAAAATAGCAAAACCTGTTTTGGATGCGGATGTGTTCATAAATATACCGAAGTGGAAAACCCATATGTTGACCAATGTCTCACTCGGAATAAAAAATTTACTCGGATGCATCCATGATGATCAAAGAATGCTCTTTCATCGTAACGATATAAATGAAAAAATAGTTGATCTGGCTCTTGCCTGTACTCCAGATATCACAATTTTAGATGGTATTTGGGCTATGGAAGGGCAAGCGCCATTTCATGGAGAAGCGATTAAGGATTTTAATGGACTTTTAGTCGGACGCGATGTATTAGCAGTTGATTTGACAGCTGCTCATTTGATGGGTTTTGATGAGAGCGAAATTCCGCATGTAATGATCGCCAAGCAAAGGTTATGGGATTCAGATATTAAGGTTCAAATTATTGGCGATTCCTTTGAAAGTTTATTCCGCAGATTCAAGAGACCTGTATTATCGAGCGCGGGTCAATTTCCAGGTATCAACTGTGTTGAATGCGGTGTATGTATCGGATGTCTTTCAGCGATACGCCACAGCCTTGATAAGTTAAGGGTTGAGAATAATGATATATGCCTTCCCGAAGTTACTATTTTATCCGGTCGACCTATGATGAATAACCTTACGATGGAACGCTGGAAGGGTGAGTTAATACTTTTTGGTAATTGCGCATCCGAATTCCAATTTTATGATCAGGAAAAACGCTGTTCGGGCAAATGGCTGTCCGGGTGCCCACCGCATGTCCTCGATCTATATAAATTGCTGATTAAACATTGTGAAAATGACCGAAGAGATTCTTAACATACACAGCATTTTCACATCGATACAAGGTGAATCGACATTTGCCGGCTTGCCATTCATCTTTATTCGTCTGGCAGGATGTAATCTGAGATGCCACTGGTGTGATACAAAAAGCGCACAAACATCATTGGGTTCAAAGCAAATGAGTGTTACACACATTATTCAATATACTGAAAAAATAGGTATTCACCATGTGTGTGTTACTGGAGGAGAGCCTTTAATTCAACCAAATACCATTCTGCTGGTGAATCGCTTCTGTGAAAAATCAGGATGGATTATCACTCTGGAAACTAATGGAAGCATCCTGATGGATCAACTGCATGAAAATGTTGTTTGTGTAATGGATATTAAGTGTCCATCGAGTGGTATGGAGAATCATAACAATTTTGAAAATCTGAACATCATTACATCTAAAGATCAAATCAAATTTGTTATCGCTGACCGGCAGGATTATGAATATGCTAAAATGATTTTTCTAAAACACTTACGCATGTTTCAGGGAGCCATACTTTTCTCACCGCTATGGTCCAAACTTGATCCAGCTGTTCTTGCGAATTGGATTTTATCTGATAAAATGCCCGTTAGGTTGCATGTTCAATTGCACAAGTATTTGGATCTTCAGTAAACTATCCTTTACAACGTGAGGATTTATCGATGACACAGACGAAACTCTTTGAGCGGACGCATTACTGCGCAGATGTTCTTACATCGAGATTGGGCGATGAGGTGATTGTAGCTGGATGGGTAAGAAAACGAAGAGATTTGGGCAAATTGATTTTTGTTGATTTATACGACAGAACAGGTGTTTTGCAGGTTGTTTTCGATCCGGAGCGAAATCCGGAATTGATGAACTCTGCTGGTGATCTAAAACGTGAAAGTGTGCTTGTGGTAAAAGGTAACGTTTCAGAACGTCCACCGGATGCAAGAAATCCTGAAATGTTAACGGGAAATCTCGAACTCATAGCAACGCAGATGAGAGTATTCAATACTTCAAAAGTTCCGCCGTTTCATCTGATCGGTGATCAGGAAGTTACGGAGGAACTTCGATTGAAGTTTCGCTATCTTGATTTACGGCGACCGGAAATGTTCAGAATCATGAAGATACGACATGATACACAGCAGATCGTTCATCAGTTTTATTCCGATCACGGATTTATGGAGATCGTGACACCCCATTTAATACGATCAACTCCTGAAGGAGCCCGAGATTTTTTAGTTCCCAGCCGATTGCATAAGGGATCGTCCTACGCGTTGCCACAATCACCGCAGATGTTAAAGCAAATGCTGATGATTGCAGGAGTTGACAGGTATTTTCAAATCGTTAAATGTTTCCGAGATGAAGATTCCAGAGCTGATAGACAACCCGAATTCAGCCAAATTGACGTCGAAATGTCATTTACGGCAACGGATACGCTCTTTAATATTCATGAAGCGCTCATGCAAAAGATTTTTCACAAAGTATTGAATGTCTCAGTAGAATGTCCATTTCCACGGATAAGTTATCAGGAGGCTATGGAACACTATGGTTCGGATAAACCCGATGTCAGATTCGAATTGAAAATAAAGGATATTACAGATCTTTGTATGGGTTCGGGTTTTGGTGTTATTGATAATATTATTGAAAAGGGCGGAATTGTACGTGGGGTACGGTATCCTGGAGGCGCATCTTTATCCAGAAAGCAGATACAAGATCTGGAATCAATAGTTAAAGTTCGTGGAGCGGGGGGATTAGTGGCGTTGCGGATTGCAAATGATGGCAATATCAGCGGTTCTCCACTGGTTGATCTATTAACCCCATCTCAACGAGACACCTTAAAAAGTACACTGAACGCAACGGCTAACGATCTTATTTGCATTGTAGCGGGTATGAAATCCATCGTCGAAAATTCACTTGGAACGTTAAGACTTCATATTGCTAAACAGCTTAAATTAATGACAGATGATTTAGCATTTACCTGGGTAACCGATTTCCCGTTATTGGAATATGACGAGATCGAAAAACGATATCAGGCGATGCACCATCCGTTTACAGCGCCACATCCCGAGGATTTGGATTTACTCGAATCAAATCCACAAGCATGCCGTGCTCAGGCATATGATCTTGTCCTCAATGGCGTTGAATTAGGTGGTGGTAGTGTGAGAATTCATGATCGGATACTTCAAAATCGCGTTTTTCAAGCAATAGGTATGTCACAGGAAGATGCACAGAAAAGATTTGGATTTTTCTTGGAAGCTTTGGAGTATGGAACACCACCGCATTGTGGAATAGCCTTTGGTATGGACCGGCTGATTATGATGCTTGCCGGTACAGACAATTTACGGGATGTCATTCCTTTCCCCAAAACCTTACAAGCAGTTTGTCTGTTGACAGCAGCACCATCACCGGTCACAAACGAGCAATTGGAAGTACTCGGTATAAAATTGATAAATGATCAACAAAAACATTGCGAAACGTAAATTTTTGCTCTTGACTCCGATTTTGTACCTATGATAAACGTTAAAAGATCTGAAATGGGATGAATTTCTTCAGTATTACCCCGCTAACCTACGACAGATTAATCTGATCAAGTTCTGACTTAAACCCAAAATCGGCAATAGCTTGCATTGTTTTTTTCTGTGGCAAAAATTGATTTATAAAAGGAGATAAGTATCATGATTATGAATATTACTGAGTTGAAAGAGAAATCCATCAGTGATCTCTATAAATTATCGACGGATTTTGGTTTAACCCTGCCTTCAGCTTTAAGAAAACAAGAACTCATTTTTAAAATTCTTCAAGCACAAGCCGAAAAAGACGGTTTGATCTTTGCAGAAGGTGTTTTGGAATGTTTGCCCGATGGATTCGGGTTTCTTAGATCTCCAGATTATAATTATTTACCTGGTCCTGATGATGTATATGTATCACCATCTCAAATTCGCCGATTTGAATTACGAACAGGGGACACCGTATCTGGACAAATTCGACCTCCTAAAGAAAATGAAAGATACTTTGCTCTTTTAAAAGTAGAGGCGATTAATTTCGAAAGTCCGGAGGTGTCAAGAAATAAGAGTTTCTTTGATAATCTGACCCCCCTGTATCCACTAGAAGCTTTCAAATTGGAACGCGGTGCTGAATGCCTGTCAACAAGAGTTATGGCGTTACTGACACCTGTTGGAAAAGGTCAAAGAGGATTAATTGTATCTCCACCGCGTACAGGCAAAACAATGCTTCTGCAATCGATTGCACATTCGATTACCAAAAACCATCCTGATGTTTATCTTATTGTTCTTCTCATCGATGAGCGTCCCGAGGAAGTTACGGATATGGAACGTAATGTCAAAGGTGAAATAATAAGTTCAACCTTCGATGAACCGGCTCAACGCCATGTCCAGGTCGCTGAAATGGTTATTGAAAAAGCAAAACGACTTGTGGAGCACAAGCGGGATGTTGTTATTCTGTTAGATTCAATCACCCGTTTGGCTAGAGCTTACAACGCAGTTGTTCCGCCATCCGGTAAAATTCTTTCAGGTGGCGTTGATTCGAATGCGCTTCATCGGCCAAAGCGTTTTTTCGGTGCTGCGCGCAATACTGAAGAAGGCGGAAGCCTCACAATTATTGCTACAGCTTTGATCGATACAGGCAGTCGGATGGATGATG
>JAFGJC010000428.1 GCA_016929305.1 candidate division CSSED10-310 bacterium
CAACAGATCCATCTGTTTTTCTGACCTGGGGAGGTCTTTGAATGAATGTCTTCAGTACCTCCAATGCCTGATAGAGTTCTGCATGTCCCGCACCGCGATCAGGATTTACGAAGTTTGCTGTATCCCACGGCATACCACTCTGCGATTCTGGCGGAGGAGAAAGGAGTATTTGGGAATCATCAGATTTTGGTTTTCTATCACGGATTCTGCGGTCGGTATGCTCAATCCGTCCCACCGAAACCGCTCCGATTCTTGCCCCATGCTCGTCCTCTGACGGCTTGACAACCATGGACTTTACGGTCTCCAATCTTGGTAACCGCCGCCCAAAAGTTTTCAAGCGCTTAATGTGATCCGGAATTTCCTCCTCATCTCTATGCCGTCGTATCTTTTTCTTCGGAACAGCTTTGGATTTTCTTTCCAAAAAATCCTGAACAGCAACGGGAGTTGCTACTGTTTCAGGTTTTTCCAAGACTTCCGGTTCTTTTACAGGGCTTACTTTTTCTTCTTTCGGTTTGACAGCCTCTTCAACGACTTCTTTGGCTGGTTCAATCCTTTCGATTTTTTCCATCTCCGGTGTAATCAAAGAAATCGATATCCGCTGCCATCCGGCTTTTTCATTTAAAGCATAAACACCATCAAGTTTCTTATCCTGGACAAAACACTTGTAATCCTGAAGAACAGCAATAAAATCCGTTTTTGAAAATTGCTTTACGGCAGAAGCTTCTGCCCAGAGTTTTTCGATAGATAAAGATTTCTTGTGCCTCTTTAAAATCTTTGCAAGCAACTCCGGTAACTTCCATGACTCCTGACTCCACTTCGTCAATTCCTCTTGACGCTCAGTCATTTCCGAAATCGACAACATCGGATCAGCCACAAAGTTAAATCTATATTCATTCTCCTCCCGCTTCACGATAGTAATGAGACCAATGCAATCCTTGTACTCAGCCTCGAACAGCGGCAATAAATCCAGCATGGCAGATTTTTTCCGATTCAAGTAAACTGGAAACTCATTGCCTTGATTTTGATCGGTAAAAACTGCCTCGTAATATTGTGGAAATTCCGGGAAAATAAGGAGTTCTTCATCGGTTAAAAGAATAAATCCTCGCCAGCGTTCAGCGAGTGTAACCGTGTGTACAACCTGATTCTCTCGCATTTCAATATCTATTCTGCCTCTATCCAAGAACTGTTGTTCGGCATTTGTTAGCTTGTTGACATCCAGTTCACATGGCGGATCGGGCATTTCTGCCGCCATGGCGCTTCTGGGAGGATTCCATGTCGTCCGGTCATCAGCTTCCGCATGAATCCATCCGGTCAGTGTTTTGACAACTCCCTCATCCTGCATAAGATACTCGACTAACAATTCCCTGTAGAAATCATATTCCATATTACTCAGGTTGATTTTATAAATGCGGTCAAGCAGTTCTTCTACTGTGAAAACATCACTACTGCCCACAAGACAAGCCTTGACTTTGAAATACTGACTTGAAACTCTGTCTTTGATTTTCTGAGGAATCTCAACGACTGTGGGCTCCTGGTCATAATAAAACAATTCCTTGGCACGTTTTAATCGCGAATCCCGTGACAATTTGATTCTCAGATTTGTTTGTTCCAATTTACGGTTCAGTACCTTTTCAGAAATATTGGATGCAGATAGCTGTTCCCCTGTGGCTTTCAAATGCTCAATGACTTTCTCGAGTTCCGGTCTAGTTACATTATGTATTGGCTTGGGAGGTTTTTTCTTGGGTTTTGCCGTCCGTAACGCAAATCGGTTGCCAGGTTGCCGCTTGATCTTGTTATCTTCTCTTGGCAAAAATATAACTTCCGATTTCTTTAGATCATGCTCTGATTCAATAATCTTGTATATTTCCGAAAAGCTGAGTGGCCGCTCCTTATCTTTTAAGATTTGGTGAACAAGCGTGTTGATGATTTTTCGATTCGCGAGATAATAATAATCTTTGTTCTTATAATTAATCTTGTTAAATCGATCATCGTTTTCAATATCGATATCAACCGTTTGCGGCGGCAAATTCTGTTTCTTCGCCACCATCTTGACAATATCTTTTTTGGCTAACGGTGCATTTGACGAAGCTATCAATTCAGACACCAGATCCATTGTAGATTCGCCCGATTTTAGCTTATAATCTTTTTTCTTTTGTTCAAGATCCTTATCCTGTTCAAGTATTCGTTGGAGCATTTTTTCAAATTGCGATTTAGGAATCGTTTTACACATATATTCCTGAACATGGTCAGCGATTTCCGATAATGAATGCTCCTTCCCATCCATAAGCACCTGACGGATAAGTGCACTCATTGTGAAGCCAGATCCATCTTGCTGTTTCCTTTTGGCCATGAAACTTCTTCTCCTTCTTCAGGAGCCAAAATCCCGTGTTACGGCTCCAAACTGGCAAATACTAAAGTATTTTAAAAGTAAAGTCTAGCAACATGTGAAATTTCCAATAATGCGTTTTTGAGTAAGAGATACCACACCTTGTCATTTTGATACGGAAAAATAACGGACCACACGGCTTGACACCGTTCTACCTCTCCCCTAACATCCACAATGGTCAACATACTATGAGAGGGCAATTATGGAACACTGGAGTGAAGAAAAAATCGCAAAAACGCTTCTGGACAATGGCGTGATTACTGAAAAACAATATCAAGAAGCTATCCGACTGCAGAGAGACAGCGGTAAAAAAATTTCTAAAATAATTTGCGACTTGAATATATCTCAACCACTGAAAATCAACAGCACATTGGCGCTTAAAGGTTGCACCGACCTCGATTCTTATATTCCCTCAACCGAACTTATCGAAAAATTTAAAGAAGAAGATGTCAGGAAATATGAAGTTATGCCGTTGTTTATTATGGGTTCACAAATTTATGTCGCCATGACAAATCCAACCGACTATGAAGCGCTGCAGATGATTCGCTTCGCTTCAGGTTTTTCACAAATCCGCAACGTTGTCGCTCAACCGGAAGATGTCAAAAAGATGATTGACAAGTTTTATGGCCGTCGTGGAGCGATTATCGAGGCCATGAAGGAGGTTAACCTTAGGAAACCGACTGAGTCGGCTGAGTTGAAATACCGGAATTTTGGAACGACAGTAGCAGATGCTCCTATTGTAAAACTTGTGGACGAATATATTGAACGAGGTATATCGGAAAATGCTTCGGATATCCATTTTGAGCCACAAGCTGATGGGCTTCGAGTCAGAATGAGAATAGACGGGCTTCTGCACACGATTGAGACGATACCATTCAGCCTTGTCGGACCGCTGACATCACGTATTAAAATCATGGCTCAAATGAAAATAGATCTCCGTATGGTTCCCCAGGACGGAAGATTCTCTAAAACGGTCAGTAATGACGAAATTGATTTCAGAGTGTCATCTTTCCCGGGAATATTTGGTGAATCGCTCGTTTTAAGAATTCTTCGGCGGACTATGCGGATACCGATCAATGAACTGGGTTTTTCCGCAAACATCCTGGCTGATTTCCATAAAGCTCTTCAAAATGATAAAGGCATTTTTCTAGTTACCGGTCCGACAGGATGCGGTAAAACAACAACTCTGGTTTCCATACTGCATGAAGTAAAAGACCCCTCCAAAAAAATTGTCACATTGGAAAATCCTGTTGAATATCAAATCGACGGAGCGGTTCAGGGACAAATTCACCCTCAGGCAGGATTTACTTTTTCAAAAGGTCTGCGTGCTATTTTAAGACATGATCCAAATATTATTATGGTTGCTGAAATACGAGATCCGGAAACGGCAGCAATAGCTATAGAAGCCGGTTTAACAGGGCACTTTGTTCTCTCGACTCTACATACAAATAATGCGCCGAGTACAATTATTCGACTGTTGGAAATGGGTGTTGAACCCTATATCCTCTCTTCATCCCTGATCGGTGTTTTAGCTCAGAGACTTGTTCGAACGATCTGCCCAGATTGCCGACAGCCATACACACCTGCAAAATCAATATTGAAAACTGTTGGTTTGAAGGAAATTCCCAAAAACTTTCAACTCTTCAATGGAAAAGGGTGCAGTAAATGCCGAAATACCGGTTTCAGAGGTAGGACAGGGATTTTTGAATTGATGCTAGTTTCCGAACGAATGCGCCATATGATCATTAGTCAGTCAGGATCTGCGGATGTTGAAATCGAAGCTAAAAAAACCGGCATGCGATCTCTTCGGGAAGATGGAATTCGAAAAGCTCTGCAGGGCATTACGACACTGGAAGAAATCATGGGAGTTACGCAAGAAATATCCGGAGAATAAAATTGGGAGTTGTTTATGGTCGCGAAACCCTCCAATGTTAAAATCGAAAGCATACGAAACATCGGTATCATGGCACATATTGATGCCGGGAAAACGACACTGACCGAACGAATTCTGTTTTATACCGGTTATTCCTATAAAATTGGGGAGGTCGATGAAGGTTCCACCATTATGGATTGGATGGAACAGGAGCGCAATCGCGGCATTACAATAACTTCAGCCGCAATAACCGTGGCGTTTCAAAATCACCAAATCAACATTATCGATACTCCCGGACACGTTGATTTTACTGCGGAAGTAGAACGTTGCTTGCGAGTTCTTGATGGAGCTGTTGCCGTGTTTTGTGCAGTTGGCGGCGTTGAACCCCAATCCGAGACCGTCTGGCATCAAGCGGATCGATATCGTATACCCCGAATTGTGTTTATCAACAAGAACGATCGAATTGGAGCGGATTTTTTTAATGTTCTTGAGATGATCCATACCAAGCTTCACGCAATTCCTCTCGCACTTCAGCTTCCGATTGGTATCGAGTCAGATTTCAAAGGAATTGTGGATTTAATTGAAATGCACGCACTCATCTGGGCTGGTGATGGACTGGATTATTCAGTCCAGCCAATACCGGATGATATGATGGAGTTGGCAGCAAAGTGGCGTGAGAAACTTATTGAGACTTTATCTGAGCGTAATGAGGAACTTCTGGCACTCTATTGCGAAGGCTCCGAAATCTCAAAGGATCTTCTAAAACGGATCATCCGCCAGCAAACGTTAAAAACTAATGTGTTTCCTGTCTTCTGCGGTGCAGCATTAAAAAACAAGGGAATTCAACCCATCACGAACGCTATCATCGATTACCTTCCGTCACCCAAGGATGTTCCTCCTGTAGTAGCAACACGCGTTAGTAACAACGAAGAAGTTCTTCGTTACCCTGATCCGAAAGAACCATTCACAGGTTTGATTTTCAAAGTACAAAACGATCCAGAAAGACGAAAATTGTTTTATCTTCGAGTTTACTCTGGGAAATTAGAACATCCCTACAAAGTAATCAATGCAAGATCGGGTGAAGAAGAGCGTGTTGGTCGCCTTTTCCGCATGTTTGCCAATAAACGTGAGCGAGTTGATTATGTGGGCACGGGAGATATTGCTACCATCATCGGACTTAAGACCACCGTTACCGGCGACACATTGTGCTCAGGTGATATTGTTACACTGGAATCGATGGATTTCCCCAAACCGGTTATATTCGTCGCTATCGAACCTAAAACAGTTGCTGATCAACAGAAAATGGAAGGCGCTCTCAATGCTCTGGCCGATGAAGATCCGACCTTCAGAGTTCATCAGGATCCAGACACTGGTCAAACAATTATTTCGGGAATGGGTGAGTTGCACCTGGAAATTCTCACGGAAAGACTCACCAGGGATTTTCATGTCAATGCCAAGATCGGAAAACCGCAGGTTGCCTTTCGAGAAAGCATCAAAAGCAAAGGTATGCACGAAGAAAAATTTACACGTCAGATCGGGGGCACAGAACATTTTGCTCATGTCGCTCTTAAAGTTCAACCGGGTAAACGTTCCAGCGGTTTTAAATTCAATGTGATCGTCCCTGAAGATATCCTGCCGCAAAAATTTGTTGCCGATACCAGAAAAGGTATCGAAGACAGTCTCTCTGCGGGTATTCAGTATGGATATCCCGTTGAAGATATTGAAGTAACGTTGATCGGAGGCAGTTACCAATCCGATCATTCCTCATCTGAAGATTTTCAGTTTGTTGCCGGAAAAGCCTTTCGAGAAGCGTGTCTGAAAGCTGATCCTGTTCTCCTCTCCCCAATAATGGCTGTTGAGATCCTGCTGCCCAAAGAATTTTTAGGCGATGTCATTGGCAATCTGCAAATGCGCAAGGGCGATGTTCAAGGTATTGACACGCGTAAGCTTATCCAGATCATTAGAGCGCTGGTGCCGTTACAGAACATGTTTGGTTATGCAACTGATCTCAGATCGTTGACACAGGGAAGAGCAACCTATACCATGCAATTATCGCACTTTGCAGAAGTTGAAACGGAAAAGTCAGCATCATAAAGGGGGATTTAGAAAAAATGACTGCTGTTAGACTCGTAACAGCAGGGGAATCCCACGGATTTTCACTGCTGGCCATTCTTGAAGGAATCCCTTCAGGATTAGCTGTTGAACCTGAGACGATAAATGTTCAACTGGCAAGACTACACTCAGCTTATAACCTGTCCGATGAAAGCTTCGTCTACAGCGAGGAGGACGAGGTTTCGATTTTGTCGGGAATCCGCTCCGGAGAAACACTGGGAATTCCAATTGTTCTCCAGATAGAAAACCGCCATGCCGGCTTGGCACAGACAGTACTGCTTCACTCCATAGAAAAACGTGTTATGGGAGCCTGGAGCACTCCCCGACCGGGATATGCGGATCTTGCCGGTGCAATAAAATATGGTTATCGGGATTTAAGGTATGTTGAAGAACGGGCAGGAGCTAGAGAGACAGTGATCAGAGTTGCAGCCGGTACAATTGCCCGTCGACTTCTTCTGCATTTTGGTATCGATGTTTTCAGCCATGTGATCAGGATTGGCAAGGAGGAGGTCGGAATAATCATCAAAGATATGGATGAATTGAGATCACTGGCAGAAGTTTCATCCGTGAAGTGTGTTGATCCAGAGGCTGCAAATCGAATGATCCTTGCCCTGGAAGCCGCTCGACGAACCGGTGACACGTTGGGAGGTATCTTTGAAATTATTTGCACGGGTTCCCCTATTGGACTCGGATCGTATTCACAATGGGATAAGCGTATCGATGCGAGAATAGCCCATGCGATGATGAGTATTCCCGGTGTGAGAGGTGTCGAATTTGGCGATGGATTCAAATCCGTTTCCAAATCTTCCTATGGCGCTCATGACCCCCTCTATATCAAAAAAACAAAAAAGCGTGATCAACCCAATATTGTATATCGCTGCACAAATCATGCCGGTGGTATAGAAGGCGGGATTACCAATGGAAGCCCCATCACTCTGCGATGCGCTATGGCACCGGTACCAAGCCCTATGAAACCCATGCCATCAGTTAATTTGCAGACAATGCGTCCTGATCAGCCTCCCCAAACCTTTGGTGAAATCTGTGCTGTTGGTCCTATGAGTGTTGTGGCTGAATCGATGCTCTCAATAATCCTAGCAGATTGTATTGTTGAAAAATTCGGCGGTGATTCTCTGGACGAAATGCTCGAGAATTTCGAAGCTTATAAAGAAAGACTTCCATTCAGCGTGCTTTCAGAAACTCCCGAAGATGATTATTAATTTTGAATAGGTGCGCGGCAATCCATGTCGTCGTTTCAACAAATAAATATAAATCTCGGCAAGCGCTCATATAAGATTTATACTGGATATGATATATGGCAATATCTGCCGCGATTTCTTCCAGCCCAATATTCTAACTCACATAGCTGCATTATCTCCGACAGCAACGTCTTTTCTCTTTACGGAAAGCAAATCCAAACCTATCTTTGCAACTTTCTCGATTTTGCCGAACCATTTGTCATACCGGCAGGTGAAAACTCCAAAAACAGTCTGATGCTGTCTGCTTGCTATGACCATTTCGTTTCCCAGAATATCGACCGCAAATCACTTATAATCGTTTTGGGTGGAGGTGTCACTTCGGATTTGGGAGGATATGCGGCAGCAACGTTCATGAGAGGAGTCGCATGGTTGATTATTCCGACAACAATACTCGCTCAATGTGACGCCTCGATAGGTGGTAAAACCGGTATCAATCTTCCACAAGGGAAAAATCTCGTGGGAGCGTTTCATCAACCGGTAATGGTATGTTCCGATACTAAAGTGCTTCACACTCTCCCAACTCAACATGCAGTCAACGGAATGGCGGAAATCATAAAAATGTCATTAATCGGCAGTCATTCGCTGTTTGCACAGCTTCAGCAAACCGGTTCTGCAATCTACGAAGACTATTCCGGATCACTCTTGCAGGCAATTCATACATGCTGCAAACTCAAAGCTCAAATTGTATCTTCTGACGAAAAAGAACAAGGGTTGCGCGCCATATTAAATTTAGGACACACCATCGGGCATGCCATCGAAACTCTGAAAAATTACAAGAATATTCTGCATGGTGAAGCAATCGCCATAGGTATGTGTGCAGCAGCATTCGTATCTGAACAGTTGCAGATGATATCCACACCGGAACGCATGTGCATAATTGACCTGATTCACACGATGGGATTACCCGTCAATCTTGAAAAAGAGCTGGTTGATGATGTTCTCGATCAACTCCTCAAAGATAAAAAACACCATTCTGGAAAACTGACGTTTATTGTACCTGAAAAGATTGGCAAATCAGCAGTTTTCAATGATTTCGATATCGATCTAATACGAAGTGGGCTGGGCTGTATCAGCCGATGATGCAGCAATATGAAAAACAGTGAAAAGTGCAAAACTCGCATCAAGCGAATAAGGAACTTTCTCGATTCGAGCATCCGGGAAATATTGTTTGATCTGATCTTTTAACGCTCCAGATTCATTGTGCACGATGATTGCCATGGGATAGGAATACTTTCGCCTGGGAATGACCTCATTGGTTGCATCATGCAAATGGGGATGTCCGTTAAAAACATAGCGAAAGGAATCGGATCGTGAGTGTTCCGCCCAGACGTGGATTGTTGGGTCAGATTCGATCAGCTTTTTTGCATACTGAGCTGTTTCTGTCAACTCAGGTTGAAATCCGAATACTCCTACCAACGAATGATCCTTGGCATATTTGTTGAAATAAATATCATATTGTTGGACCAAGACAATCATGATGACAGCAATTGCGGCAAGTGAAACAGTAATCGCACCGATATGGTAACGAGGAAACAGATTTTTGAATAATCCTCCAATAATCACCGCACCAACAACAGCCCACAGATAAATAATGGGAATGTTTTCAGCGACACGGTTAAGATTTGCCGTATTATTGTGGACAGTCAAAATACCCTGCAGCGACACGAGGAAAAAACCAAAAATGTACAGACGGCTTTCAGGATTGTCGAATCTTCGGAGAGTAACAGCGAATCCAATGATCGCCAAGATGGAAATCAGAGGATGCAATTGAGGAAGTTGCTTATAGTTATGTCGAGGGTGCCAGTCCCCTGAGTAAGAATACATTTTCATATAATTTACGAAATTATCCATAAGAGGTTTGACGGGAAACCATCCAGGATACTCAGTTGATAAAAGAGTTTGTTTGGAGCGTTTAAAATAATCGTTTTTATGTTCCAGAATATACATCGCCATTGGTGCGAAAATAGCTGTTGAGGTGACAATCATGAGTATGATTTTTATTAGATGACGGCGGTAAAAACTCCGATTCAATGACAACGCTTGAAATATGATATCAGCACCGATAATAACAGGTAATACTCGAGCGCCGGTATGCATGTACATGCCAACTCCAAGCAAAACACCGCATAAGATATAATGAATCCAGGATGCCTGTCGTTTAGCCTTGATATAAAAAATAAACACCAGAAATGTCAGGAGTATTGTTTCATCGATTGTAGCCATCGCAACTCGATTAATTGAAAACAACCAGCGCGATATCGCAACCAGGCACATGCCGAAAAGACTCCACCATCGGCTAAAATAAAGACGGAAGAAAATATAGGCGACAGCAACCGTTACCACTCCAATAGCAGCAAAATAGGTGCGAAGAGCAAGAATGGAAGAGCCAAAAAGTTCAAACCAACCGGCAACAAGATAAGATGCCAGTGATCCTGCATTTATTCTCAGATCATATATCGGTGGAAAATGCCCGATGAGGATATTTTTTGCAACAATTCCTGTCTGTGCTTCATCCCACCATAAACCGGGTGGAATCAAATTCACTCTATGAAATCTCAAAAAAACTCCAATAAATAATACCACAAAATAAATTAACAGAATTATGGGAATATCCTTGGAGTGATCAGTTTGGTCACTGAATCTTATTCCTTTGCATTTATTGTTCGCTACCAGCAATATCAGCAGGATTCCCATAATAATAAATACCGTTCCCATTGTCGGATCCGGCCGTTGCTTCCCGGTAAGGTAATATTGTCCCAATGCGACAGAAACCAGAGTCGTCAGTGTCAGAATGTAGCTAATAATATTGTTTTTGCTGATCCGGGATAAAAACCGAGCCCAATATCGCCTGATTTGCGGAAAACTTAGTGCAATAACTAGCAGCAGAAATCCCAAACGCATTAGAAACGGCATCTGATAGAACCATTGAAAACCATATCGATGATCAGGATTCATCCATCGAGTCTGTATGAGAAATACCGAAAAAAACGTTCCCAAAGATAGAGGTAATGCTAAACGGTTATCGAGTTTTTTTCGTGGTGTTATCAAGATCCATATTAACAGAAATGCAACTATGATGATCAGGATCAGAAGGATCATACGATATCGATGTTGAAAGCGAATGTCTGCAGCAATTTGCTGCCCATCGGGTTCATTGGAATAAATGTTCCATTGGGATACGGATCTAAAACTCTTTGTGCCTGGTGGAGACCAAAGAAGCTGAATAAATGCCGGTAAATACCGATTGTACATTTCGATTTCGATGGAGTGAATACCGCGCGTCAAATCTAGTGAATCAGTTTCAACATCACGTGGATTAATATTCCAGGCATCGATGAGTATTTTATTATCAATGATAAGCTTTGCGCCGTTATCTGCCTGAATGCTGAACCCATAAATACCTGGATCATCAATCCTGAGAAAACCCGAGAACTTTGCACTGAAAATACTTCGATTGAATATCCGGGATGATATGGAATGAAATCTGGCATTAGCACCATTAAAGTGAGTTTTGGGTTCACTAAAATTGATTTGATTATAGATAGTGGCATCGAAACCATATTCCACCGGCGATGCTAAAGGATAATAGTAGTACACAATGAAAATACTCGCCAGTGTTAACCCCAGTAAACACCCTATAACCACTGCATACAGGTTCTGTGAACCAAACGCTTTTGTTGCATGTTTAATTTTAGGATAATTTTCTCGGTAAAAGGCTGGTGAAAAAACGCGTTTCCATAATCCCAGACTTGCACCATATACTATAGCGGCAGTTAAAATAAAAACGATTTCAAAGCCGTATTCCACAATCCATTTAAAAAAGAAGTACAGTTTTTGATATTCAAGAGTGGGTGTTGTTATGAACAAATTTTCGGGAGGAATGAGATTTTTAGGTTTGTTTGGTGGAGCCCATGCCAGTTCAAGAGCAGCGTCAGCGGTTCCGTTGAAGTACTTAATAATCAGAGGATGAAATCCCTGTTCCAGAAAAACGGTTTCAGTAGCTTCGGTTGGTGCATGGTATCCCGGATTGCCAATAACCTGCGAATTATCTAGAAACAGAAAAGAACCATCATCTGATGTCAAACTCAAATAATAGTCGCCAGCTTCTTCAACATAAAGCCAGCCGGATATTTTCAGTGAAAATTGATCGCCGTTCAATAAGTCTGTGGCATTCTTTCGCATGAATACTCGTGATACCGTCGTCTGTTTTTCTAAAGGAAGTTGCCAATCGAGATTATTGTATCGCTCGACAATCAAGCCAGATTTTCCGTTAAAAACACTGGCAAGTGACTGTTTCCAATCGGATTCGAAAATCTCCGGACGGGAAGCTATCAAAGCCAGCCACAAGAATGTGTTGGCGATAAGACTATGCCGTTTGTTTTTATTGAATCCGGCAGCGACAAGCAGGAAAATAAAACTTGATACCAACCCCACTTCTCGTTGATAACAGGCATTGTTTCCAGAAAAAATGACCAGCAGTGCACTTAATGAAACAATTGCCCATATAATGATTCTTTTAAAGTCAGTGACAACTTTTACCCAGCTACCTGTTTTTTTTAATTTTGAGTCGGTTTTACGATAAACAGGTAAATATGTCTTTGGTATCTCTTCTCTTGTCTGCTTTAACCACTGGTAAATCCAAGGAGTCCATGCAGCTACCGCAAAAAGACACGCAGCTGTCCCTATCCAGATTAAAAGTTCCGTGTCCAAATACTCAATTCCCTAATCTTAAGAAATTCACATCTGTATTCCTGTTCATCAGTTTGAATTGCTTAGTTTAGTTTCCTGGTGACGAGGTGTCAATTTCACCAGCAGATTTCTTGATGATAAATTTTTCGAACTTTTCATCAGATTAAGGCGTATGAATGAATAGAACGATCTTACCCCGGATCGTAAAGCAAAAACCTCCTTGTTCCCCTTTTACTAAACCCCCTTCATCCTCTGAAGGGGGTTTTTTTCTTAACTGCGTTTTTGGGTTTACAAAATCGCTTGAATATGCTCTTTTATTGAATCGTTCTGAGAAAAGTTCCAGAAAGGAGACTTTTATGATTGACATAGAGCATCTCAATAAAATCAAAGGTGACTTCAGAGACCTGGTTGAAAATGCCCAAAATCCGGATGCAAAACAGCAGATGGAGGAGCTGAAGCGTTTACTACTTGAAAATAATTTCACAATGTCGGGGAAACCCTTTCCAACATTTCTTAAACCGTGTTTTGTCGAGGAAAGACTGCATCAGGAAATCGTTAAAATAACCGACATCATCATGAATTGCATAGAAAAAGTCAGCGATTTGTTTTTCTCGGATCCTGCCATTGAACATTACTTTGAGATGGAGCCTTTGGACCGGGAGCTCGCTAAAATTGATCCGCGCTACCCGAGGAGAGTCATTAACGGTCGGCTGGATGCTTTTTTAAGTGAAGAAGGGTTAAAATTCCTTGAGTTCAATTGTGACAGTCCATGCGGAATGGGATGGCATGATGAATTAATAAAGTTTTTAGCGAAAATTCCCATTATTGAAACTTTTTTTAAAACTCACCCCGCCAGATACGAAGCACTGTTACCGAATTTTGCCAAAATGATTCGAAATAAGAACGAACAGTTCGGCGGACCGAAACAATTTACCGTCGCTGTCGTTACCGATTGGGAATCAACGGTACGGTACGATCTGGAACTTGTCGCAGCATATCTGGATAGTCAACCGGATATGACATCATTCTTCTGGGATCCGCGAGAAGCTGAATATGATGGAAAAACATTATACATGAATGGCAAACCAATTCATGTTGTTTTCAGAGATGATATTCGGGATTTCACTAAAGAAATGGAACGTTCAAAACCTGTTTTAGATGCATTCCGTAACGGGAATGTTTGTTTTATAAATCCTTTTTCCTCTCGATTGGGTGGATTAAAATGTGTTTTATGGTTCATGACAGATGAAAAATCACAGAATCTGTTCACGGCGGAAGAATTGAAAGTAATTCATGCCACAATACCCTGGACCCGCTTCATGAAGGAAACTAAAACACTCTACAACAATTCAACCATAGATTTGTTTCCATTTGTAAGATCAAATAAATCCCTATTTGTTCTTAAACCCAATGCTGGATATGGAGGATTTGGCGTAACAATTGGTTCTGAAGTTGATCAAAAAATATGGGATACCGTTCTTGATCAGATTGCTCAAGGTGAAAGCTGGGTTGTACAGGAACAGGTCAAAATCCCAAATGATGATTATCCTTCTTTCGACCCGGATCTGAATTGGAAAACGAAAAATGTCAATATCAATTTCTTTGCTTTTGATGGTCAATTCGGTGGCGGTATGGTACGTGTTTCGGACTCAAAAATAATTAATGTCCACCAGGGTGGGGGACTTGTTCCAATTTGTTATATATAGATTTGCCGGAATAGAGCAGATTTCCATTAGGGATGAATCGTGAGATAAGGCCAGATATCTGAAAAATTGCCATTCTGATCTCTCGCTCGAAGCTCTAACAGATATTCCCCTGATGGCAGAACACTTGGGTCGATTTCCATTGTAAATCCCCAAAGTTCATCACCAGCACCAAAATCACCATGAAGACCATCATCATAAAGATATGCTCCTGTTGGTGAGCCTTCCCAATAAATCTCGACGTATTCAACAGGAGTCGACGAGCCGGTAACATAAGCCAGCATAGTGAGGATACCACCTTCCGGATAAGAAATGTCGGAGTCCATATAACCGGCCATCATGATAAACGGACCATCAAAATTTCCATTTGCGTTTCGTGTAGGTTCGACAGCTTTGAGCATTTCTATCATCCACGAAGATTCAGGCAACGCATCAAAAGCATTATATTTCCAGATTTCATCTTCATGGTTGGAGTATGTTGTCTCCATTGAGTAAACAGAGTTCATGTTATTATCCTGAATGATTTCCGCTTGGCAGAATGCGACAGGAAACAACAGCATCACACTCAACAGTATCTTCATTGGCAACCTCGCAATCCAAAACAATTACGGTTTACCCGCATACTCCCATAAAAATTCTACCTGGAACTTATAGGATTGTCAAAGCGATCAACGACCATTCACATTAATTGGATTGTCTAAACCTCATCTTCTAAGTTTATGATCTCGAACTCCATTCTTCTGTTTGCCCGCATTCCGGCAGCGTTAAGAATTGTGCGGATCGCTTTCGCTGTTCTCCCTTGACGTCCGATCACTTTACCCATATCTGAAGGCGCAACCCTGAGTTCGATAATAGTTGTCGTTTCTCCAGAAATTTCATTGACTTGAACATCACTCGGATTATCCACGATTGATTTGATGATTGATTCGACAAGATTCTTCATTTCCTGTTCCTACCTCTCTTAATCTGTTTCATATACTTGAGGGGTTCGTGACTTCACAATTATGTTATATGTTTCACATATCAAAGGTTTGCAATGATGGTCAAGATGGATTTTTTTCGTCATATTCTTTAAGAAGTTCTCTTGTGTTCTCGGCTATTTTTGATTCTGAATCTATGGACATGAGGAGTCTAACATAATTGTCAGCATTTCCCAAATCACCTTCTGAAATAGCTTTACTTATTTTTTGATAGAGATCCTTTTGAAGATTTTGGTTCTCTAAACCGACAGTTGCTTTGCGCCGAATCACGTCAGCATCAATGTGCAAGCTGCTGCCCGACGGGAAATCAGTAAGGATTTCTATGGCCTGTTGATAATCTCTGTTAAACAAAGCTCGTTGTGCATTTCTGAGTATAGAATCCGCAGTCAGATCCTGTTTTCGTTTTTTTATAACCTGTTTCGCTTTAGCAATCCATTCTTTACTTTCATTGTTTGAGGGATCGAGATCCGCGATCTTTTCCCAATTTGAGATTGCTTCGTCAAACTTTTCCTCCTGATACTTCCGCTTTCCGGATTCCATCAACTGGAACATGAGCCTTCGCTTTGCGATCATTTCGCTGATTTCTTTTAAAAGTTGACGCGCACCTTCATGTTCCGGTGCCAATAACAATACTTCCTTGCATTTTTCCTTAGCCGTCTGGAAATCCCCTTTCATCTGGGCATCATACACTTTTTGCAGATTGTCATTTATCTGATCTCGCAAATCTTTGTAGCGTCGTGCATCCTGAAAACCAGCTCGTGCCTGTTCGTGATCTGGAATGATACGGAGAATTTCGGAGAAACTTGACAGAGCGAGATCGGGGTCATCGTGCTCTAGAGCTTTTTGAGCGGTCCTGTACAACAACTCAATATTATCAATGTTTGTTCTGACTTGCTCGATCTTAGTTTTAAGTAAATGAATAGTCTCAGCATCCGTTTCCATGCTGGAAGCGATTTTCGCAATCAGACTCGCAGCAGTATCCAAGTCACCGGAAATCAAAGCCTTTTCTATAGAATCAAAGAGGTTGGATTCAGACATGATAACTCATGAGTAATTGGACTGTTGAACATTCATCATAATGTTAGGAGTTATATTTTTGCAGAACAAGAGTGGCATTAGTACCCCCAAACCCAAACGAATTGGAAATAGCTGTGTGAATATCCAGAATTCGATTGCCTTCGGGAACGTAATCGAGATCGCATTCAGGGTCAGGATATTGATAGTTCGCAGTCTTATGTATTTTCCCCTCAAGAATTGATTTGCACACAACAGCACACTCCAGAGCGCCTGCAGCGCCAAGCAGGTGTCCAACCATTGATTTTGTTGAGTTTATCGGAATTTTATACGCTTTTTCTTTAAAAATGGTTTTTATGGCCTCTGTTTCATATTTATCATTCAATGACGTTGAAGTGCCGTGCGCATTGATATAATCAATATCAGAATAAGATACTTCAGCTTTTGAAAGCGCGATTTGCATACACCGTGCAGCACCTTCGCCTTGTGGTGCAGGATGGGAAAGGTGATAAGCATCCCCCGACATTCCATAGCCGATCAGACGGGAATATATTTTTGCGCCTCTGTTGACAGCATGTTCTTCGGATTCCAGAATAACTATACCTGCACCTTCGGACATCACAAAACCATCTCGTTCCTTATCGAAAGGCCGCGATGAATGCTCCGGATCGTCGTTTCGAGTTGACAATGCACGCATGGAACAAAAACCGGCAACCGCCAGTGGCATAATGGGAGCTTCGGAACCGCCTGCGATCATTACATCAGCATCCCCCCGTTTTATAATTTCATAAGCATCGCCTATGGAATGCGTACCTGTAGCACATGCTGTACAAACAGATGAATTGGGACCTTTCGCGCCAAATCTCATGGACACATGACCTGACGCGAGATTTGCAATGGCATTGGGAATGAAAAATGGTGATATGCGTCGAGGTCCTTTCTCCGCTAAAACCATTTGCTGTGCGCACACTTCAGAAATACCACCAATTCCGGAGCCAATAAAAACTCCCATTCGATTGCCATCGATTCTGCTGATGTCGATTCCCGCATCCCGAACTGCCAAATCTGAAGCGGCGATCGCATATTGAATAAATAGTTCTGTTTTTCTTATTTCCTTGCGATCCATAAATTGCTCTGGATCAAAATCCGTTATTTCTCCTGCTATCTGCGATGACATCTCGGATGGATCAAATTTTTCGATTCTTTTGATACCTACCTTCCCCTGCAGCAGACTATTCCAAAACGCGTCTATTCCTTTTCCGATACTCGATATTACTCCCAGCCCTGTTACAACAACTTTACGTTTCACTGAAACCTCCTCCAATAACCTTTAAGTTAATCCGACGCGGCATTAATTATCTCGGTCAACGACATAATACCTGATTCTATGTATTTGATGAATACTGTCAACAAAAGATATTTTACCATTATTCTCAGATTTCAGCATGTTTCGAGCTTATCTTTTACAACGAAAAGGATCCTGTATCGTTAGCAATTCCCTCGATAAGCGCGTCGACAATCGCTGGATCAAATTGAGTACCCGCATAAGCTTTTATCTCTTTAATGGCTTGCATCATATCTAAAGTTTCCTGTCGGTAAGACATGCGATTTGTAAGGACATCCATGGTCTCTGCAACAGCAAGTATTCGTGAGCCTAATGGTATATCTTCCCCTCCTAACTGGTGTGGATAGCCGGTACCGTCAAACCGCTCGTGGTGGTAGCGAATAAGTGGAGCTACATCTTTCCAGACCGTTATTGGCTGTATCATTTCATATCCAACCTCAGGATGTAACTCTATCATTTTGCGCGATGGCCCTTCACGGAGATTAATTTTGACAAAACCTATATCATGCAGCAAACCTGCATAATGGAGCGTTCGCATCGAATGATCCGACAATTTCAGATGCTTTCCGATCAAATAACAGAATCTGGCTGTGTTTTTTAAATGACCAGACCAAAACTGTCGGGTACCGTCCAATGAAGACAACAAAATTTCTGTTATATGAATGAAATAGTTTTGTTGAGCATCTCTGAATTTGGTGTTTTCGATAAAGATGGTTGCTTGTCCTGCCAAGGTTTCCAATATGCTTGCATCTTCTTCGGTAAAAATTGAATTGTCTTCCTTCCTGTGCAGAAGTTCCAGTGTTCCGTAGTTTTTCGCGCCAATTCCCAAAGGTGCAGCAAGTATGGCTGATGTTTCAAAATTTGGAAGGATATTAAAATCTTTCTGATAACGACCATCTTCTTCAACATTATTTATGACGACAATTTCATTATGATCAGCAACCCAGCCAGCAACACCTCTTGAAATTGGGATTTCCTTTAAAGTAATTGCACCCGTACCAATAGTAACTTCAAATCTTAAAGTATTCTTGCTCTCGTCACGCAATAGAAACAACCCCGCGGAAGCGCCCGTCATTTCTATGGCACTTTTCACAATATCCTCCATCAGAACATCCATATGAATCTGTCTGCTGAGTGATTGTGAAATAGCAAAAAGACTATACAAACGGCTATTATATCGTTTTAACTGGTCAACAGTTTCGTGAGTTGCTACTCGCGCTACAAAAAAACCGAGAATCGATAAAAACAAAAGGGAAAAGAAAAGTATGTTTAACCACATACGCGCACTCGAAGCTTCATGTATCGGTACATATTTATTAATGACATACACTAATACGCCGAGAGGAATGATTGATGAAAGTACAAAAGCCAGATTGTACCGGTCAAACAGTCCGAGTTTTGCTATCAGAGATCTTTTCTGTTTTTTTTGAGTGGCCAATAATCCCCCAATGATACAGTAAGTCCGTTAAAAAAACTAACATTCTCTCGAGTTTACGTCAATAGAATTTTGGGCATTACATTGACGCAAATCCAATAGATGGTTATCTTTAAGTTCAGTTTTAACAAGGGAAAGGATTGGCAGTGAATCCCCGAAACATACCATCAATGGATGTGTTGCTTAACCAGCCTGAATTCCAGACAATACTGACGAAATACCCGCGCGGTCAGGTTCGAAATGTACTTAGAGAATTTCTTAACCAGATCCGCAGGCAGCCCGATTCATATCAAGAAACGGATCTTCATCCGCAAAACCTTGCCGAAATTGTAGTGAAACTATTGTCAATTAAACTCAAACCTTCGTTGGAATCCGTCATCAATGCTACAGGAACAATATTACACACAAATCTGGGACGAGCGATCCTTGCAAAAGAAGCCATTCAGGCTGTAACCAGTATCACCAACGGCTACTCAAATTTGGAACTTAGACTTAGTGACGGTAAACGCGGGCAACGTGCCGATCATGTCGCAAAGCTGCTATGTGAATTGACAAACGCCGAGTCGGCATTCGTTGTTAACAATAATGCGGGAGCTGTCCTTTTAATACTTACCGCCTTAGCGAAAAATAAAGAGGTTATAGTGTCAAGAGGCGAGTTAATCGAAATTGGAGGCAAGTTTCGAATTCCCGATGTCATGACCGCCAGCGGTGCAATATTAAGAGAAGTTGGAACAACCAATCGGACGCATCTTTACGATTACGAAAATGCTGTTAACGACAACACCGCATTACTGTTAAAAGCCCACCGATCAAACTTCAGTGTTGTGGGTTTTACACGGGAGGTATCTTTGGATCAACTGATTGGCTTGGGAAAGGCAAAGCACATTCCGGTAATGTTCGATCTCGGAAGCGGAAGTATGATAGATACCAGAAACGCCGGGGTTGATTCAACACCCGTCAGCGAGCATATAAAAGAAGGCGTAGATCTTTTGTGTTTTTCGGGAGACAAGTTGCTTGGAGGACCCCAAGCCGGCATTATTCTTGGTCAGAAGGAATTCGTCGAAAAAGTTGCTTCGCATCCATTAGCTCGAGCTTTACGCATTGATAAAATGACTCTCGCTGCACTAGAAGCAACTCTGAATTTGTACCGAGATCCGGAATTGGCTTGGGAAAAAATTCCTGTTTTAAGAATGCTTGCACTGTCAGAATCCGACTTGAAACTGCGAGCGCAGAAGTTGAGTCGAAAACTTAGAGGTCTAAAACTGAACGGATTTCAATTTAATGCTCAAAAGGATACGACGGCTGTCGGCGGCGGTGCATTACCCATGGTCCAACTGCCATCATGGGTAATCAGTGTTCGGTGTGAATACCTATCCGCTCAGAAATTGCAAGATCAGCTGCGCAGCGGTTCACCGCCAATTATCGGCAGAATTCAATCCGATATGCTTCTTTTGGATATGCGAACAGTTGCCGATAAAGAAGAAATTGCTATCTACAACGTTTTTTCAACTCTGTTTCAATCAGATCGTTGATTTTTTTAAGGCTTTTGTTATACGGATATTCAGCTATTCCAAAATCCGTTATGATTGCGGTTATATACTCAGCTGGAGTCACATCGAAAGCTGGGTTACGAATTTTCACACCAGGTGCGGCAATAGGTATTCCCTGCAGATGTGATATTTCTTCAGGTGATCTTTCCTCAATCGGAATATATTCTCCACTGGATATTCCCAGATCCACAGTGGTCCATGGCGCTGCAACATAAAATGGTATTCCGTGTGTTTTTGCAGCTAGCGCTACAGAATAGGTACCTATTTTATTAGCCGTATCGCCGTTCGCCGCTATCCGATCAGCACCAACGACTACCGCATCAATTTCATTTCTGGACATGAAATATGCCGCCATGTTGTCGGCAATTAGAATCGTTTCGATATTTTCCTGAGATAATTCCCATGCAGTAAGACGCGCGCCTTGCAAAAAGGGTCGTGTTTCATCGACAAAAACTCTGATGTGTTTACCTTCTTCAACAGCACTTCTGATAACTCCTAATGCTGTGCCATATCCTGCGGTAGCCAATGCTCCTGCGTTACAGTGAGTGAGCACAGTGGCATTCGCCGGTAGCAGAGATGATCCGTACTTTCCGATTCGTTTGCAGCTCTGGATATCTGCGTCATAAATTTCCAAGGCTTTGTTTTCCAGTTGTGCCAATACATCTTCTATTTTGTTCTCAACAACGGTAAGCATGGTTTTTACCGCCCAAGCTAAATTTACTGCGGTGGGACGAGTTCCAATTAGCAGATCTGCAGCATTTTTAAGGCTGGCAACTATTTCCTTTTTTTGTTCGATGGCAGTACGAGCAGCGAGGACCATACCAAATGCCGCTGTAACACCAATAGCAGGAGCACCTCTCACCTGCATCGATCGTATTGAATCAGCGGTGGATAAAACATCGGTACATTTTCGATATACCACTTGAAACGGCAGCTTGGTCTGATCCAGAATCCAAAGACACTCGCCGTCCCAACGGATGGTTTCAATCATTCTGATCCCTCCTATCCTTAAAGTACTCTTGCATTTCAAGTTAAACGAACGTACAGTTCATGAGTAGTATATCGATAGCTCAAAGATGCAACAAGCTGAAAGTCGAGGTTTTTATTGACTTGGATGCAGGTAAATGTTATACCACTCGGGTTGGGAGTGAATACGTATTTTTTTTGTATTTGGGCACTCTCGTAAAGTGAGGCGGTAATGAGTTTGGGTAGAAACAAAAAAGTGCTTCTTGTGGACTATGAAGTCTCCAAAATGAAAGCAACTGAGGATTTCCTCACACAAGCAGGATTTGAAGTTGTCAAAGCTTTCGATGGACTGGACGCTTTGGAAAAGTTTGCTGAAGAGCAACCTGATCTTGTTTTGCTCTCAGCAATGTTACCCAAACTCCATGGATTTGAAGTCTGTAAGGCGATAAAGCAATCCGATGTGGGAAAAACAACCCCGGTTCTGATAACAACAAGCGTCTATAAAAGTTATAAATACAAGCGCCAAGCCATGAAAGATTATATGGCTGATGATTATATCTTAAAACCGTTTAATTATGAAGAGTTGCTGGTAAAGATAAGAGAACACTTGGGAATATCAGAAACTGAAGAATCTCCGGCAGCACCGAAAGCTGAAAAACCTGCTGCCAAAAAAGAAACTCCCAAACCTTCCACAGAACAAAAACAAAAAGAAGCAGGACGAAGCTTTGATAAGTTACTTGATGAAACTCTGGAAACTTTGCTGCGCACGTCAGAAATGGAAGAAATTGCTGAAGAATCAAAACCGGATAAACCATCATCAGAACGTGATCTTGATTCCATTTTGGAAGATACCCTATCAGGCTTATTGAAAGTTACTCCCAAATCAACTCACGTTCCATCAAAAACAAAACCTAAAGAGGAAAAACCAAAACCGCCAAAACCTACTGAAGAAAAAAGAAAAGTCGAAGAAAAATCTCCCGTGGAGGAAAAAATTGCAGAGCAGGAACCCGTAAAAGAAGAAGCACCTGTTGAGGAGGAATTTGCTGCCAAGGAGGAACCCGAGCGGGAGGTCAGTGAACAAGCCGAAGAATCTACTGAGGAGGTCAGTGAAATAGATAGAATCATCGATGAAGCGATCACGATCATTGATGAATCGGAAGCAC
>JAFGJC010000429.1 GCA_016929305.1 candidate division CSSED10-310 bacterium
AACTCTGTGTATTACCGATTGCAATCATCGTTGCGATGATAAGACTAACAGACAAGACAATTATTCTTAAATGATGATTCATACTTCCCTCCATAATCGCAGGATCCCGTAAAACATATTAAATTAAGAACGATAAATTATTTCGTGTCAACCATAGACTAAATTTCTAGGCCAGCTTGTTTCATTAGGCGAAAATGTTATGATCATATCACCATGCAGAACCGCATTTTTATCCGGAAATATAAGCGCATCATCTGGACAGTCATTACTGTTTTTTTGATATTTTTCCTGTTTCGCAAGGCTGATTTCTTTGGGTGGGATGAGGCGTTTTATGTCGGTCAAATGCTTTCCTTAGTTACTGATGGTGACCTGGTACTACAGAATAATTTGTTGACGTTTCAATTGCCATTTGTTGAAAAATACAGAGCATTAACGATTATAATGAAAAGCGGGGCTATTCAAAACTGCTTCAGTATTGGACCGGCAATCACTATGTCCATATGGACAGCTCCGGTGAAAATGTTTTCATATGATTCGATAACGGTATTCCGAAGCATAATTGCGATTGGAATGATGATCATACTGATTCTCTCTGCAAAGTATCTTATCCTTGTGCTGAGACATTTTGGATTATCGGAATCAATGAGCGTCTGGTGTATGTTTATTTCAATACTATCCAGCCCATTGCTTTTATACTATACGCGATTTTATCTGACAGCTCATGCTCCCGGTGCATTCTTTTCCATTGCCGCCTTAGCGATCTTCCTCTGCTGGATTAAACAACCCAGTTATCACACAGCATTTGCAAGCGGTTTGTTCTATGGGCTGCTGGCAATAACGCGTTGGCAGGATGTTATCCTGATTATTCCTCCAATTGCAGCCGCCATTGTAAAAATTCAAAATGATCCTGAACATCTGCATCGAAGATGCTATGGAATTTTGTATGCTTCGGTTGGTTTTGGGTTGGTGGTCTTTCTACAGCTAACCGCATGGTATATTCAGTTTGATGAATGGTTCCTTTTTCCTCAAGGATCTTCATTCATGCAGTGGACACATCCAAAATTTGTTTCCTTTTTGTTCAGCCCATTTCATGGTGCGTTTGTATGGGCGCCTGTATTTATGCTGGGTTTGTTGGGATTGATATTCATTTTTCGTAACGATTTTGAGAAATGGCAAAAGGTTTTTCTTGTGAGCTGCTTTATCGTAAGCATCTGTGTTGTCTACATCTGTGCAGCAGCTGAAGACTGGTGGGCTGGCGCTTCTTATGGGCCCAGAAGATTATGCTCTCTGTTGCCCTTCTCTGCTATCGGTTTGGGAATTTTGCTGAAGAAACCCTCCGTTTTTTTTAAATCGATTTTCACTGTAATGATCATAGGCTGGAGTTTATTTACGGTGAGTGCATTTAGAAAAGATATCGATGATCTGAACATTTTATTTCAGAACAAACGATCATCGGCCAATCCGTATTCTGAAGAACACTATTCAGCATATATGCTGCAACAACCCTGGCAATTATGGTATGAAGGATTTTCCAAAATGATTAAGCCGGGGTTTACCTTTACCGACAACCCCAAAGATCAAAACAGGATTGTCGGCTTTCTGACGGTTGCAACGATAACTGGTCTCGTTTTATTCTTATGGCGCAGAACAATGAATTCGAAACGAATACAAATTATGTTTTCGATGTTTTTATTCGGATATATCTGTATTTTTATTTCATTCCTGCTTTTCAAAATACCAGCTAACAAACCTTATAATTCCTATTGGTTACAGGTGCTGAAGAAAGACGATTTACCGCAAAATCCTGATCCACCGGTAGAGGGTCTTTTGGATGTGGCGCATGTGATAAAACTCGTTCATAATTGGTACGACAAGAATTATGAAACGGCTTATTATCACATGTTGAACGTTTCCAGCGATTACATGGATAATCTGAATCTTCTTGAGATTCAGGATTTTGTTGAAAATTCTGATAACCATAAGCTAATTCAATATGCGAGAAATTGGTGAATGATATTGAGAAGATGTTAGGAGTTACGATGTTAATGATTTGGGATAATAAAAAAATATCATATAATTTGGTGATAACTGTAAGGGGGATTTTCAATGAAATTCATTATCACTAAAAAAATAAGTGTTGTTTTATTTTTTCTTTTGATGATTTCGAATGTTACATATGCAACTCCACCTATGGAAACCAATTTCTATTCGGGAATTGCAAAATTCGACTATAAGCCTGATAATTCGATGGATTCCACGCATCTTGATTATCTTTCAGAGTTATACTCTATTTGCACATTCTTATCTGAATGGCAGGTGAAAGATTTATCGGATCCGGAGTTTGGTGGAATGATCGAAGATGAGTACAGGACAGGTGAAGACCGCATAGTTCAAACCGACAATACTCAGGAAGCGATTTACGTTTGGAGTCGGTATTATTTTCTGACTGGCAATGCAGAATTCTCGAAAAACATCGAGGATGCCTGGACATATTGTGAAGCGTTTCCTGCATACATGGAAGAGAGTGAGTACTATCGGGTTTGGAATTGTGGATGGGGACTCTGTTGTGGAATATGGTATGAAAAGGCTTATCAGGATGACATCCATGCAGATTATTCTGCGACTTGCGCTCAATATATTTTTAAAAATGCCGATGCACTTCCTTTTGAGGCAAATCCGCCAGGTATAGGTGTCCGAAATGCTCTGACCGTTGCCTGGGCTGCTTGGAATCTTATGGAATATTCACAATTTATCAGCGATGAAACCTATGAGTTAACTGCGATACAACTTGCTGAAAAAGTTAAAACCTGGGTTGAAGAGGATACTGAAAATATTCAGAAAGTATCATGGGCACTCTCTGGAGGTGTTGCGGCTGCCTGCGTTCTCGATGTTCAATTCAGAGACGATCCTGTCGGTGCAAGAGATTGGGCTGACATGTATTTAATTAATTTGCCGCAATATTATAATCCTGAGGATTTCAATCCGGATGCCTGGATTCTTGCCTGGGATTCATGGGCTGCAATGGCTCAGAATGCCCTTTGGCGAACAACAGATGATTTTTCACACCGCCGGCTATCATTTGAACAATCTGATTTCATAAGATCTTACGATACAGATGGAGATGGCGGTATTCCAACGAATCCTTCACATCCGGACAACGAGGATGAAACATGGGTTTCGACATATGTTGTGTTAATGGGATTTGCCGCATTGGAAGCGTCTCCGGATTTCAGAATTACGATGAATAATTCGGAAATTGAGGCGGGAGATCTTTGTCAGACTTCTTTGGAAATTTACGGTCCAGGCCTGACAACAGATGTCGATCTCTATCTTATTCTTGAAATTGCAGGCACTTATTACTTCTATCCCTATTTCAGTGCAGACCCATTTGCTATTCCTCTTCAGGTAGAACTGGATTTTGTTTTGACAGAGTGGCTGGGATTAGAGGAGTTTTATCTGCTGAACATTCCGATGTGGCCAGCCGGTACTCCCCCTACAGAATTAGCATGGTGGGGAGGAATGACTCGTCATGGAACGTCCGATCTGATTGGAAACGTCGTGCATGTTCCATGGCGATCGCTATAAAATCGATCAGATATTGCTTTTACCAAACCTCACGATGTACTTTTTTGGGATCGAATTGAGTTCTTGGGGATTTTTCTTCTGCAGGATGGCCAATCGCCAAAAGACTCAACACGGGATACTCTTCTGGAATTGATAATACATGCTGAACTGCTTCCACCCGTTCACGCCGCGGTGTGCAACCTAGCCAGACAGCTCCCAAATTCATCGCAGAGACAGCCAGAAGAATATTCTCGGTCGCTGCTGAGCAATCTTGTATCCAATAGGAGTCAGAAACAATCGGATCTCCGATCACAGCAATTGCCAAAGGAGCTTCAGCAAGCATTTTCCCGTAAGGATGTGCTTCAGCCAAAGCATCCAATCGTTTTCGATCGGTAACAACAACAAAATGCCAGGGTTGCATATTTCTTGCGGAAGGCGCTGCCATCGCGGCTTCCAGCAAGAGTCTTATTTCGTTTTCGGAAACAGGTTCATTGGTATATTTTCGAATGCTTCTTCGGGAAAAAATAAAATCGATAGACATGATCACCTCCCAAATAACCGTTCATATTTATAATAGCAAATCACAAAATATTGTCACATGCCCACATTGATGATTTCAGATTGAGTCTTTGGGATTTATCGAAAGCACGTGTTATGATATTTTCCCAGAGTTATGCGGAAGACCATACTCCATTTCATTACGATCTTTTTAATCTCCGTCTTTTTCAGATGGATCTTTCTGTCCGGATATACTATCAAGATCGATTCGTATTCGCTTAAGAATTTTATGCATGATTGGCCTTTCGGAGTCTTTTTTTTTGGCGATTCCTGGACGTTACATCACACTGCTTTAAAACTGCTGGAAACCGGAAACTACGGTCTTCCAATGCAACCTCCAGGCACCGTTTTTTTATTGATTGCCGTTTATTATTTTTTCGACGCCAAATTGTTTTGGGGACATTTACTCTTCTTGATTCTAGGTGCTTTAATTCCGGTCATTTATGGGGGGCTGGCACAGCGTTGGTTCGGCAAACGCGTGGGTTTCTTAACCGCTTGGCTCATTGCAGTATCGTTTAATATGATTGTATTATCGGGAACAATCTGCTCTGAAATTCCCGCAATTGCATTACTCGGATTGTTTTTGTGCTGTTTTTACAGCAAGAACAAGTGGGTTGAGTTGTTTTCTGGAATTTTGTTGGGTTTCGCAATTTTAACGAGATCAGAACTATTAATATATGCCGGCATACTTTTTCTGATATTCATTTTTTCAAAATCAGTCTCCATAAAAAAGACAATTCTTGTTTATTCATTAGCCATATTAACTGTTTCCCCTTGGATAGTGCGAAATGTGGCGTATATTCAAAAGCATTTGCCGGTATTATCCGATACGCACAAACATGGCTTGATTTCACTGAATGGAAGTCT
>JAFGJC010000430.1 GCA_016929305.1 candidate division CSSED10-310 bacterium
CTGGGAGCAGAGTAATCCGCGTACCGACCATGAATGCGAAAAAAAGCATCGAAAGGATACCGTCGCGAAGATTGGGATAGGGATTCCGAGTCAAGATTATACATCCCAGAACAAGGAAAAAGCCTGCGAGAGCGTATAAACGAGTAATAGTAAAAAAATACAGTTGAAAAGTATTGCTGGTGAGGAGGGCTAAAGTGATGAGCGCTGCTGAAGGATTTTGTTGTCTTCTATGCCAGTGAAGCAGCAGGAGCAGACAAGCCGTCGAAAAAATGACAGATGTGATCCGGCCACTGATTAAACCGGGAAGCATCCATTGTGAAATGCCATAAATATAAGGATAAACGGGAGGTTGGAGAAAGAAAAAATCCTTATAGGGTATAGCTCCTTTGTAAACACTACGCGCTGCATATAGATAAGCGCCTTCATCCAAATGAAGCGTGCCCGCAAAAACGTAAACAATGCTGATGAAAACATAGCAAACCAGCAAGAAATATAGCAAAATCCTAGAATTTACAGTTTTGTCTAACACGTATGTACACACTCCAAACCATCAAACCTAGTAATATCAAAATCGAAACAGGATATAATGCTCGCGACATAGGTAAATTTCTATATTGGAGCACAATTTCATATTCTCCTTTGGGGACCGCTAAACTGATTAACCCTGTCTCAGGATCCGGTGTAATTTCCCAGATCACATTATTCAGTCTACACTCCCACCCCTGAAAATAGAACTGAGCCCATCTGATATTGAGCAAATCTTGAGCATTAATCGAAAAAGTTCTGTTGGTAAGCGGTCCTGAACCGGAGCTGATGGACCCATTTCCTGAAATGATTTCGATGCTGCCCGGCACAACATTTACGGAACCCAGTTGTATCTTGTTACCTTTCCAATAGTCCACCTTTGAAGCATTTTGCAGCCATTCAGCAACCGTGATTTCCATCTGGTGGCGACTGAAACCTTCTTCAGGGATTTTTTTAACTTTGAAGATTTCCTTGGACTTTGGAGGGAATTTATCGCCGGCAGCTTTTGGAAGAAACTCACCTGTACAATGAGTGTGTGAAATGCGACGAACGGTTTCTGGAGTCAATTGTTTTTCCGAGATGTTCAGATATGCTCCAGCACGGCACATATATGAAGAGCATGTCAATATCACTCCGACACTGACAGGGAAAAGCCATCTGGTTTTCTTTTTCAAATATGTTTCCATTACCATAACGAATGCTCCTCCCCAGACCGAAAGAACCAGTGCAGGAATCTGAAGCAAACGGTATGGAAACTGCAACAATGGCAGTATAGGTATGCTTTCCCAAAGAAATTTTGAAAACGGTGATGTTAAAAACAACGACAAAAATAACACGATGATCAACGGCCAGATATTCTTTTCATTACGAATATATAGGCGTCTTCGCCATATGGGGAATCCGGTAATTATAGCGATTAGCGCACAATTACCGATTTGAAAAGAGAGAGTGTCGCCTGTACCTTTGACACTGGCACCGTAATTCCAATAAGTATCGAACCATTGTCCAGGATGGATAAATTGGTCGCTGTAGTTTGCAAATCCTTTTGTCATCCCTTCCATTTGTACGAGATGACGGTTAAAAAAGGCGTTTGCCCATATCGGAGATGCCAGAATTAATGCAATGATTATTGAGACAGCGACCATAAGAAGAAATCGCCAGGATTTTTTTGCACTGAAACTCATCATAACAGCCCATAAACAATAGATTGGAAGCTGGATGACAATCGTTGGGAAATGAGTGGTCAAAATTGCTGCAATTCCCATAATCAACGGTATTCGAATAAAAATCGTATGCTCAGATTTGGAATACTTTGTGATTAGCCACAGATTGAATGGGAGTAACGCCATACCCGTGAATTCGTTAACATCTCCGCGAACATAGAGGTTGACAATTCGATATGGCGCATAACTATATAAAACAGCGCTGAATATCGCTGCGCGTCTGTTCCAGAAGCATAAGGCAAGCAGATATGCGCTGTAACTTCCAAAAAGAGTTATTATCACTATGACGATTTTGGCTGAAAGAATTGTCTGGAGATTGAAAATTTTGAAGATCTCGCAGAGGCAGAGAAAAAGTACCGGGAAAAATTCAAGGAAAGGTAATCCTAATCCCCGGGCAAAATCAGGAAACCAGCGGCAAAAAGGTTGTCCTGCTTGTACATTTGCATGCAATTCAGTGATACGCCAGAGTAGCTGTGCTTCATCGTGAGACCAAAAGAATCGCTGATCGATCAATGGAAGAAATAGGATAGACGTGGCGGCTGTAATTATGAGAAAAATTACTGATTCTGTCCGGATATGTTGTGCTCTATTCATTAAATCATCCACGACTCGATTCATTTTAATAGCACAACTTACCAATGATTGATACTTCCCTACTAATAAGGCGGAAATAGTAAAAAAATCGGTGGCAATGTGGTATGGTTGACAACCGGGAGGAAATTATCGGTGATTGCTGAACGTTTAGAGGACGTTAGGGAAAGAGTTTATAAAGCAGCGCTTAGATCAGGCCGTGACCCGGATACGATAGCGATCGTGGCTGTTTCAAAAACCCATGCTTCAGAACAAATCACAGAGGTGATAAATGCTGGACAACGGATATTGGGTGAGAGCAGAGTCCAGGAAGCTCTCGAAAAAATTCCGATGTTCGATTCATCTATAGAATGGCATCTTGTCGGTCATCTGCAAACAAACAAAGTGAAATATGCGGTCAAGTTATTTCGCTTGATTCACTCTGTTGACTCGATAAAACTTGTTGATGAAGTGAATCGGAGATCTCTCGATATGGATCATGTGCAACCTATACTTCTTCAGGTTGATGTGTCCGGAGAAATTTCCAAGCATGGCCTGGAATTACCCAAGATTCCGCAATTTATTCATCATGTGTCAACACTCAAAGGTGTAAAGCTTAAAGGATTAATGACTATACCACCTTATTTTGATGATCCCGAGGAAGTCCGGCCATATTTCAGAAAATTGCATGAGTTATCAAAAAAGCTTCCGAAATGGGGCTATCCCTCGGATTCAAAGATTGAGTTATCGATGGGTATGACACACGATTTTGAAATCGCTATTGAAGAGGGTGCAACAATAGTCCGGATCGGCACGGCTATATTCGGATCTCGATAATGGGATGAGAGGATAATTATGTCGATTACATTTCTAACGGCTATTCAGTTAATCGTAAATGTGATGATCTTGGCGTTCATTATGAAACTCACATTGAATCCTCGGGATTTTTTCTTTAACCCAGCTCTGCGTCCTGTCGATTATCTGACGACACCTGTTCTAAAACCTTTTCGCAAAATTTTCCGCACAACGCAAACCGGTTGGGATTACACGCCGTTGATAGGTATTGTAATCCTTATTGTTATCAATGCGTTAGCACTTTTTGTCCTGGATTATTCAGATTTGAATTCTAATCTCAAAATTGTCATGGCATTTGTAAAATCATTTAAAAACATTGTTGGTTTCCTGGTTCCTGTTTTCAGCGTTTTCGTTATGTTGATTTTGCTTATCCCAGCTCATGCATCAAATGTTCTTGCCAATTTTTTCTTAAAAATTATTCAACCCGTAATGAAACTTTTCCAGCCATTTACCGCTAACCGAAAGATGCGTGTAATGATCGTGTTCATCCTGTTTTTCATTATAATTGCAATAATCTGGCACGTTCTTTTGGTGTGGGAACATGACTTGATTGATCCAAAAGCGCAGGCGAAAAATTTAAGATTGAGTTTGGAGCAGGATAGTCATCTCGAATTTCGTGATTATATTGAATCGCCCAAGGTTTTTCTTTTTGCAGTTATCGATATCGCCAATAAAATCGTAAATATATATTGGTTCCTCATCATTCTACTGATAGTCAGTGCTATACTTTCCTGGGTTGATGTGGATCCAAGTAATCCTTTCATGCAGCTTATCCGTGAAATATCGGATCCCATGCTTGAACCTTTGCGGAAAGTCGTGCCAACGATCAGTGGTTTGGATATTTCTCCGATAATTGCAATTGTTATCATAAAACTTATAGGTATGGTTATCATTGGGATTCTAGATAAGATATTGAATGTTGGTGTCGGTTTGCCGATTTAAATCAAAATTGAGAGATTGATAATGGTTAACCGTATTTTGCTCGTAAAAACACATGCAATCGGCGATGTCCTCATGACAACGCCAGCATTACGAGCCGTGAGGATACGTTTTCCGGATGCAGAAATTAGTTATCTTGTGGGCAGTTGGTCTGCAGAAATACTAAGAAACAATCCCAATATAGATTCATTGCTAGTAGCTCCGGATGAGATTTTTTTCAAGAAAAGGATCCTGCGTCTTTTAGCCCTCAGAAATACCATAAAATCCAGATCGTATGATCTTGCTGTTCTTTTTCAACCTGCTTTTTTTGTGCGCGCTTTGATCAGATCATCTGGAGTGCGTAAAATTGCGGGATTCCACAACGGAAAAATTCCGAAATCTTTGGATTATGCATGTCAGTGGCGTGCAAATCGTGAAAGGTATGTAGGTGAGGATTTTCTGGATGTTGCCAGATGTCTTGGTGCTGAGAATGACGGTCAGGGTATGGAGTATCACATTCCTATATCCGCAGAAAAATCTGTTAAAAAAATATTTGAGTTGCAACGGATAAAAGCGGACAACTACATCGTGATATCTCCTGGTGGCGGGAAGAATCCGAGAGATCATGTTTTACAAAAAATCTGGCCAGGTAATCGATATGCCAACATAGCGGTCAAGCTATGTGACTTGGGATATTCCGTTTTAGTTACGGGTTTGGAGGGGGAGTGGAAAGTTGATTTGTCTTTTTCAAATGGCTCTAATATTGTTGATTTGACAGGAAAAACAACGCTTGCTGAATTGGCTGAGTTAATTAATAATGCAAAATTATTGATTACCAATGATTCGTTGCCCATGCACTTGGGTATTGCACTGAAAACAAAAACAATTCCGATATTTGGACCGACAAGACCGGAAGCATTATTGCCTGAAGGTGCCCTTGTTTATCCTGTGGTATCGTCTAGCTCCTGCGCACCATGTTATGATAATGAAGTGTTTCGTGGCTGCCCTTATTTTCATTGTATTCAATCGATATCGGAAGATGAGGTTGCTGTAAGGATCAACAAAGCACTGGGGAGTAGTATCTGAAGTGGAACAACCGTATGTGTCTGTCATTGTCCCCGCATTTAACGCGGGATCGACACTCAAAGAATGTCTACAATCACTCCATACTCAGACCTATCCGCATGAACATTATGAAGTAATTGTCGTAGATGACGGTTCCACAGACCAAACCCCCGTCATTGCCCAATCGGAATCTCGTACCGTTTTTCTTCAGCAAACTCATGAAGGACCAGCTACAGCAAGAAATCTGGGTTCTCTGCATGCCAGAGGAAACATACTCATCTTCACGGATGCCGATTGCACTGCTTCCGAGACATTTATCGAAGAAATGGTTAAACCGTTTAATGATCCGCATATCGTGGGTGTCAAGGGCGCTTATAGGTCATTGCAAAAAGGCTGTTGGGCGAGATTCGCTCAAATCGAATTTGAAGAAAGATATGCAAAACTCGTAAAAGCTGAATCGATTGATTTTGTTGATTCCCACGCAGCTGCTTTTCGAAAGGATACTTTTTGCGAAGTCGGTGGATTTGATCCACATTTTCCGGTCGCCAATAACGAAGATGTCGATCTCTCCTATAAAATTGCTCGTCTGGGTTATCGAATGGTTTTCAATCCCAATGCGATTGTCTTTCACCATCATCCAGACAATGCTTTAAGGTATCTACGCACAAAATTTCTCCGTGCGTATTGGCGAATGCTGGTGTATAGGCGTTTTCCTGAAAAAATTTTATCGGATACTTACACACCTCAAACATTAAAAATCCAGATTGCTTTTACAGCTTTGATATTCTTAAATTTATTCCTAGGTCTGTTTAAACCCGCAGCTCTGTACGGTTTGATCTATCTGATTGCAGGGTTTTTATTGGCGACGCTTCCGTTTATTTATCGGGTTTCAAAACATGATCCTAAATTGATTCTCTTCAGTGAGTTTGCTTTATTCTGTAGATCTCTGGTGTTCGGCTTGGGTGTGATTGCCGGGTTTTTATCTCAGCGCCGCCGGGATCTGCTTTTTCCGACAATTCTTATCATTTCAGATATCATTGCATCCTTTGCCGCATACACCGGTGCTTTTTGGATAC
>JAFGJC010000431.1 GCA_016929305.1 candidate division CSSED10-310 bacterium
AATGATTTTGATGATCCCGATCTGGCAGACATCTCTGCGGGCGAGAAAAGAATTTTATTGACTCGAGACAGGGAGCTGTTAAAGCGGAGTAAAGTGAGTCATGGATATTATGTAAGACATACCAATCCGAGAAAACAGTTCAAGGAGATCCTTCAACGGTTCGATCTTCGTTCTGCCATCCGACCGTTCCAGCGCTGTCCCGTTTGTAACGCATCTCTTGAAAAGGTAAATCTGGAGGATATCAGGGAAAAACTGCCAAACACGACTGCGCAGATCTTCAGAGAATTCCGTGAATGTCCGGGATGTGGAAGAGTTTACTGGAAAGGATCTCATTACCAGGCTTTAAAATCATTCATCGATCAGATCGAGTCAGAAATCAACAGCCCGGAAGAAATCAATCAAATGTAATCGGTGGGATAGCCTGTGTCTGCTCGTCGCTTGTCCAAAATCCTTCGACGATTTTCATGAGTTTTTTTGCTGATTCCGGCCGGTCTTCGCGTTTCTTTTCAAGAAGCGACATGACAAGATTGTCAAAATCAGATGAAAGTGTGGGGTTTCTGGTCGATGGGGGGGCGACGATTTCTCGCATGTGCGCCTGTATTGTTTTAATCAGATTATCAGATTTAAAGGGATTTATTCCGGTTCCGAGTTCATAAAGAACGACACCGAGAGAATAAAGATCCGATCGTGGATCGAGAATCTCCGTATTTGCAAACTGTTCAGGGGAAGCATAACCACATGTACCGATGAAGGAGCCGGTTGCAGTGACCCGGGCGCTGATATCGGGTAGTCTGGCGATACCAAGGTCCGTGATGACAACTCTCCGTTTTGCGGTAAGCATAAGATTGGCAGGTTTAATATCACGATGTACGATACCGAGGGAATGGATGGCATCCAAACCGCTGGCGGCTTCATGTGCGATCATTAACAACGCACCTTCACCAAGGCTTGTTCTGGAATATTTTTCTTTTAATGTGACACCCTCGATCAGATCCATAAGAATTGCCAGGGTTAAACGGGAATACATTTTACATTTTTCGACACCGTAAATCGCAACGACATTTGGAGATCGCACACGCATGCCGATTTCGACTTCCCGCCGCAATCTTCCAAGAACAATATTGGATTCCAACAGTTCCGGATGAACGATTTTAACGGCGATGGGGGAACCCGCTTGAAGTTCGCGAAGATCCTGAGTCAGTGTTGCACGATAAACTGTTCCACATCCCCCTTTGCCAAGGATTTCAGCTAATTTGAAACTCTGAAACGAACTTTGATTTGAATTCGACATCTTGAGAAACCAATTCTATAATTTTTCAAGCATCTTCAAAACACTCACAGCGGAGGGAGGTCGAAGATCCCTATTTTTAGCCAGGAGCATCATGATCAAATGTCTCATCCCTTTAGAAATATCTTTATTTTTTTCACCGGGATCTTCAGGTTCAGCTACCTGATGAATCGTAAGCGCTTCCATCAACGATGTCGCACGAAACGGATTTTCCCCCGTTGCCAGTTCGTATAACACAATTCCCAAAGAAAATAAATCCGAACGCTGATCGATGCTTTCTCCGGTCATCTGTTCCGGAGAAGCATATGCCCAGGTTCCCATGAACATGCCGGTTGTCGTCAGCTTAGGTTTGAAATCGATGATTTTTGCGATCCCCATATTCAGCAACACCAATCGATTCATTTTGGTCAACAGCAAATTATCGGGCGTAACATTTCTGTGAATGGCTCCCTTTTCATGGATTTCGTTCAAGGCGGTGCAGCTCTGCCGGGCAATATCCTGTAGTTCTATCTCTGTGAACAGTTTTTGCTGTTCGATATACTGCCGTAGTACTTTTCCCTCGATAAGTTCCATAATGATGGCGATACATTCACGTCCGAACAAACTTTCGATTTCTTCAATACCGTAAATTCTGGCGACATTCGGTGATGAGACAAGCATTCCAAGTTCAACTTCACGCTGTACTCGCAACCGTAAATGTGGATCATCAAACCGATCGGGGAATATAATTTTAAGAGAAATTTTTTCACCTTTTTGCAGGTGATAGACCGGCGAAGCGACTTCTGCCCGGTAGGTATCGCTTGTGTTGTCCCGGTGGAGCAATTTCTCCAGAATAAAGCTTCCTGCTTTGATGTTAAGTCCGGATTCCGGATGGTTCATGGTAACAAATTATAAAATATGCCTTCCAAAAAAGAAAGCCATGATTTGATTTTTAGGGACCACCGTTGTTTTAACATCTGAAAACTGATATGAATATCGCCTCATGAAAAATTCTGAAAAACTGGAGCCCGCTCAACAAAATTACCCGAAACTCACCCAGGCGCATTTATTCTTTTTTCTTCTCTTATTTATCGTGCTTTATCTGGCATACAAAGTGATGGCTCCTTATATCAACACGATCATCATGGCGATTATCCTGGCAACCGTACTCTATCCAATGCATAAACGGATTGTAAAAGCGGTCAAGGACAGAAGGAATCTGGCTGCGTTCATCACATGCACAATACTGCTGTTGTTGATTATTTTACCGATAACAGCCATATTTTTGGCATTAATTCAGCAAGGTATTCATTCCTTTACGGCAATTCAGGAGTGGTTGCAAGCTGGCAATCTCGATGTTTTGATGCAAAAACCGATGATGAAGAAAATAATGGGCATCATTAAGGATTATATTCCTGACTGGCAGTCCGGCAAATTCGAACTCGATCAGAATCTCATCAGCATGTCGAGATCCGTTGGAAAATTTCTTTTTGATCAGGGTGGTTACATTGTGGGAAATGTCACAGCGTTGATCGCCAAGTTTTTTCTGATGATTTTTGTATTTTTCTTTATGGTCAGAGATGGTGAAAAGATCTTAAATGGTTTGCTGCATTTGATTCCTTTATCGAAATCACAGGAGGAGCAGATCATACAAAAAATACGAGCGGTGTCCCGGTCCGCTATACTTGGCACTTTTGTAACGGCATTGGCACAGGGTGCTGCCGGAGGTATTGCGTTCTGGATATCCGGATTGCCGGGATTGTTTTGGGGTACGATGATGGCGTTCGCCTCCCTGATACCCCTAGTTGGCACTGCATTGATATGGGTACCTGCCGCTGGATATCTGTTTCTTTCAGGACACTGGGGATACGGAACATTTTTAACTGTATGGAGTATTCTTGTGGTGGGATCCATCGATAATTTCCTCCGACCGATGTTCATGCAGGGATCTGCAGGGATGAGCCCGCTTCTGATCTTTTTTGCTATCCTGGGGGGTATCAATTATTTCGGTCTGATCGGTATTTTATACGGACCCCTGATATTTGGTCTGGCGATGGTTCTGCTGTATATATACGATCTGGAATTTGATGCATTTTTAAAGCGTCAGGATATATCCTGATCCGTTTTGGTGAAGTGTGCGCGAAACCATGTACGGAAATGCGTGAATTCAGATTCCGAGGCATACCGCCATCGTTTACGGTTCAGCCGATGTTTTACCTGATCACCTCTTAAAATCAAGCTGGTAATGTGCACACCCATATCACTGTATACGTGTACGCGTTGTTTTGGACCCAGAATGATAAAGGT
>JAFGJC010000432.1 GCA_016929305.1 candidate division CSSED10-310 bacterium
CTGGATCCGGCGATGTTGAAATACATGAAGTGATTATAGAAGCTGTCAAAGAGGGAAATATTCTGCAGACACTGGTTTTCAGCAGGGAAGTTCTGGATCTGGGAGCTAAACGAATGTTGGAATATCAAACATCCGGCATCCTGAAACTCTACGATTTTTATTTTCAAACCGAAAAATTGATAGGTCAGAATACAGAACTGGCGGCATCATGCCGATTGTCACCCAACACCGCAATCATAACCGGACGCCGATATCTCGCGGTGCAGTCCCAGATTGACAGCTTTCGTATCCGCGTATCGGCAGAATCTTTTGGAAATCGGTTTACTGTTGAATCGTCCATAGACGCGACGTTGTACGAAAGCATCATCGATTATCATCTGCCGGTGAAAGGTAACTGGTATGTTGCTGCTGCGGCTAACCCGCACAGTCATCACCGTTGGGCTACTAATGAGGAATTCGCGCTTGATCTTATTCAACTGGGGGAAAACGGAATTTTTTACCGGAATAAAGGCTCTGCACTCAGCGACCATTATTGCTTCGGCAAGGAAATATTCGCTGTGGCGGAAGGTAAAGTTGTTCGTGTCATCGATGATTTTGATGATAACGAAATGTTATTGCAGCGCGACGATGAAACTGATGACGAATTCGAACAGCGTGCCGCGGATTATCAGACTGAAATACTCAAAAACAACCCCTATCAAGCGGCGGGTAATTATATCGTGATCCGCCATGGCGAGAGCGAATATTCCTTTTATGCGCATCTGAAAAACAGAAGTATTCGAGTGTCCGAAGGGGATGATGTCAAAGCGAAACAACTGATTGCGCAAATCGGAAACTCAGGTAACAGCACCGGCCCCCATCTCCATTTTCAACTCAGTGAAGGACCGGATTTATTATATTCCAGAGCTCTGCCGATAAAATTTTGCAATGTCGAGAATCTCGTCGGCCGTTCCGATCGTCATCTTCAATCCGGCGATCTCATCATAACCGTGGAGGAGCACTCAGATTAACAGCATCCACCGTTTGATGTCATACCGACAAACGGCTAGACTGTCCTTATGCTGACCTTTATACATACCTCCGACTGGCATATCGGGCGAAAACTCGGCCATATCGAACGGTATCAAGATCACGAAGTCTTTCTTGACTGGCTGCTCAAACAAATGGAAGCGTCATCCCCGGATGCCCTGCTCGTTTCGGGCGATATTTTTGATTCATCCAATCCACCCATTCCTGCAATGCGAATGTTTATCGAGTTTGTGGTCAAAGCTGCTACGCTGTGTCCCAACATAATCCTGACAGCGGGCAATCATGATTCTCCGGGCCGCCTGGATACCTTACGCCCTGTATTCGATATTCTTGGAGTTCACGTGGTGGGCTCGGTCTCCGATCCCCCCTCCCGGATGCTCTTGCCTTTGACCAAAAAATCAGGGGAAACAATCGGTCATGTCCTGGCGATGCCCTATATCAGACCGATGGATTTGCCACCGCCCAATCCGGGTGAAGATGTCAGGAACACCACTCTGCACATGATATCGGCATTTCAACAACGCTATATCGAACCGTTTACCGGTCCGGGAAAAGAAACATTGAATGATTTACCTTTGATCATCATGGGTCATCTGTTTATCTCCGGTGGAGACACGACAGATGAGAGTGAGCGACCGATCCAACTGGAAGCCGGTTCAATCGTGGGGCTTCCTGCCTCGATTTTTCCACCCCACGCCGATTATATAGCGCTGGGACACTTACATAGACCCCAGATGATAAAAGGGACTGTCCCCATTGCCTATTGCGGTTCGCCCTTTCCTTTGACCTTTAGCGAAGCGAACTATACGCATCGAATATTGAAGGTCACTCTTGATGATTCTTCGTCTCGTCCCGCTATCGAATCCGTTCCCGTACCCCGGAACACAGAACTTTACAACATCACAGGTGATATGAATACCGTATGCAACCTGTTAAATCGAATGACGAAATCTCATCCTCCCGCTTCATCCTCAAAAGCATACGCTCGTGTAACTGTTTCGCTTGAAAAACCTGTTTCCAATTTAAAGGAACAGATTATCGAACTGACCGAAGGCAGCAACCTCATTATCCTTTCTGTCCGGCGATCAGAAAATGCTGCCGATTCGTTGGCACAGATGTCCGATTCATATGTCCGGTTGGATGAGTTAACTCCGGAACAGGTTTTTATCACGAAATACCGCGAAACATATAATTCCGAACCGGCGCTTCAACTTGTCCAGGCCTTTCGGGAGCTTCTCGGCGAGGTGTTGATTGAAATGGATTCGCCGAATCAGCGGGATGAAACGTGAAGATAGTTAAAATAATCGGCCGGAACATTCGCAGTTTATACCATGCATTTTCAATATCCTTAGTTGATCCGCCGATAAAAAATGCCGGGTTGTTCGCCATCGTCGGTCCGACGGGATCCGGAAAAAGTTCCATTCTTGATGCGCTTTGTCTGGCGATGTATGGCGAATCACCCCGAACCGAAAATGAGAAACAGCGCTTTACCATCGATGATCTGGCAAACAAGGACCCGAGGACGGCGATGAGTCGAGGTGCTACGGATAGTCAGGCGGAAGTGGTTTTTGAGTCAGGAGGAAAACAATACTGCGCTCACTGGTCCGTGCATCGCTCCAGAAGAAAACGAACCGGCAAACTTCAGTCGCCTCGCCGAAGCCTGACCGATCTTGCTGAAAACAAAGTCATCGCCTCGGGAATCCAGGAAACCGAAGCGGCCGTAACCGCTATCACCGGTCTGTCTTTTGATCAGTTCCGGAGATCCGTGTTGCTGGCTCAGGGCGAGTTTGAAGCTTTTCTCAAATCACCCGAGGATGACCGTTCACTCTTGCTGGAATCCATAACCGGATTGACTATTTACGGGGAGCTCTCGATAAAAGCTCATGAAAAAGCAAAACACTTCAAACAGGCCATGGAATTAATCAAAGCCAGACAGGAAAGCGTCGAAATACCGTCTCAAGATGACATGTGTCACCTCAATGATGCCATACACGAAACAAAAAACGCATTGCATGAAACTGAAAACAGCTTGGATAATATCAAACGTCAGTTGACCTGGTATGATCGGCGGAATGATCTTCAAAAATATCTTGCACAAGCTGAAAACGATGTGATTATCGCCCGGAATCACCATGAACGTTCTGCGGAAGACCGCAAAATCCTGGAAAAACTTAAGATTATCTTCACATTGCGAACTGAAATACGTAAATGGCAGGAATTGAACCGTACTCTGCACAATAACACGGAAGCCTGCCAAATTCTGGCAAAAAAAGTCGAAGAAGCCAATGAGCAGCTAAGAACGGTCGCCGATCAAATCCTCGCAACAGAGAAAACCAGAACAGATTTAGCCGCATACGAAAAAGAACTGAAACCATCTCTTGAGAAAGCATTGAAACTGGATGCCCGGATTGAAGATGTGCAGAACGATTTAACAAAAACCCGCCAACAATTGGCGGAACTCTTATCGGTCCGTGAAAAACATAAGCAATCCCTGGACGAAGCCGGCAGGATTCAGCAGGAACATGAGACAGCTTTGAACAGAGTTTCAGAATGGCTGGCGGAAAACAGCTCCTTGAAAGTTATTGCAGATCAATGGCGCTATTACAAAGAAAAAATACATGAAATCCGGAACGTCAAGACACAAAATGATATCAAACGGCATGATATTGATACCATACAGGTTGAGTTGGATGCATACCACAGACACCTGTCTACGGTAACATCCAGAAAAAACCGTTTAACGCAAAGACGGGATCGAACAACGTCGATCATCCAAACACTTCAGATGCAGTTATCTCAATATCAGGAAGTAATGAGCCGGGATCTGCGGAAATCAGCTATTCATACACTAACATCAATCTCATCAACAACACATCTGATAGCAGAAAAAGAACGGCAACTCGAAAAAAAATCGGCATTCACTGACCGTGTTCATTCCCTTGTTGAAAAACTCATGGAAAAACAAGGGGCTTTATCCCGGTTAGAACGCTTGACCAGAAATCTTTCCCAAATAATGGATCATCTCTTGGCTGATGCAACAGCCATTGTTGAAAACTATCAAAAACACCATTCTGCAGAATGGCTTCGTTCTGGATTGATAGACGGGGAACCTTGTCCGGTATGTGGTTCTCAAGATCACCCTTTGAAAAATATACCCATACCAGATCTTAAGGACAATGTGCCGTCTGGTGAACAGATCAAAAGATTGAATAGCCTTACTGAGCAGCTTCGCCGGGAAACAACATCCATTCAAACTCGAAACGCCACCCTGAAGGAACGGATAACTCAAACAAATCGTCAGAAGGGAATTATCGAAGCTGACATGGAACAGCTTGAAGCTGATACAGATGACTTGATTGATCGGCTTGCGGGGCTTTATTCACAGCTTACCGTTGCGAATATCCCTGAACTGAAGCCGGTAACCAGGCTGGAATTGGCTGACAGTCATTCCAGAAGATCCCTACTGGAATCCTATTCCCGAACTTATCATAATCTTGAAGAAAACCTGACCAATTGTGAGAAGGATTTGGATCGATCGAAAATGTTGAAACAGCGGCTGTCTGAAATGTGCTACGACCTGCAGAAGAAGTGGGAAACCGCTCAACTGGAAATTCAAGTTAAACAGGAAAAACTCGACTCGGCCAAAGAGGAATGGAAACGTTTGGAGACAAAGCTTTTTTCGCTTTATGAGGACATTGCTGAAGGTTTTCAGGCATGGTATCCGACGTGGAAAACTGATCTTCAGATTGATCCTGAGAATTTTAACCAAACGCTGGAACAAAAAGCGCAGCATGTTTTCGATAACCGTAATCGGCGGGAGAAATTGATACAAAATCTTTCTGAAGCTCGAGCGGAATCGGAAAGAAAAAGCACTCGGCTGCAGACTATAGAGGATAAACGAACGGAGCTGTTAAATGAGATTGGTCATCTTGAAACATATCAAGATGATCTGGCCAGCGCTCGATCGGAACTGTTTCCAGATGAATCCGCGGGAACGGTTCAGCGGAAACTTGCTGACGAAATATCGATGAATCAGCAAACGCTTAAAACGTTGACATCGAAACGGGAACGGTTGCTCGACGAGCAAAAAGAAGCCGAAAAGCTATTTGCTTTGAAGGAATCCGAACGGAAAACTAAACTCATGGAATCCACTGATGTGTCCGGCACTATTGAATCGGCTCTGGAAGCAACGGGAGTGAGCTTAGCGGAAGCTTTGGAATGGTTGAACCGTGGAGAAGCGGATTTACGTGAAAGAGAAGAGCGGATTGCACAAATAGAAAAAAAATACAAAGAATCTGAAATTCAATGGGAACAGAGACTGGCGGATCTAAAGTCATATGAAAGTGGAACGGATCACCCGGAATTGACCCAGGAAGAATTGCTCGATTCGCTGGGAAAATATCGGATCCGGAAAGAGGAATGCCAAACAACGATAACACGGTTATCAGCAGAAAAACACCTCATTGAAAACCGATTGGCAAAATCGATTTCTCTGAAGAAAGAACTGGACGAAACCTCTTCAGCCGCTGACATCTGGTTTCAGATGGATGAATTGATCGGTCACCATTCGGGTTTAGCATTTCGAAAATATGCGCAAGGGCTGACTCTGGATCGACTGCTTTCGCTGTGCAACCGCCATCTAAATAATCTGGCACCTCGATATCGAGTGATTCGACCTGATGCAACCGCTATGGGACTGGTGATTATCGACAGGGATCAGGCCTCGGAAATACGGCCGGTCTCGTCATTATCTGGAGGGGAATCATTTTTAGTTTCATTGGCGCTTGCTTTGGCATTGTCATCTTTATCGAGTCACAACAGGAAAATCGATACACTCTTTATTGACGAGGGATTCGGGTCGCTTGATCCTGAAACATTGGACGATGCGCTGGCAACACTGGAAGCGCTGCAATCTGAGGGGAAAATCGTTGGGATAATTTCGCATATTCCGTCTGTTCAGGAGCGTATACGCTGCCAGATAAAAGTGATTCCGGTGGGCGGAGGAAGAAGTATCATTCGGGAAACGGCTCCAGATGAACCACTACATCGACGATATCGGGACCGAAATCCAGAAGCCGTTCTTTGACCCGTTCGGAAATATTGTGCCCTGCTTTAACCGAGAGCGTACCATCGACTTCGATATGCAGATCAACAGCAAGACTTGAGCTACTGATATAACGTGATCTGATCTTGTGGACGGATTGTACACCCTCCGTCTCCATGGCTATCGTTTCAATTTTATCTATAACCTCAGCGGGCGCTCCTGAATCGATGAGTTTGTTGAATGAAGGTGTGATGATTTTATATGCGGCCTGGAAGATAAACAAAGCAACAATGACAGCGCCAATATGATCGATGAAAGACCATTCCGGAAGAATAACCGCTGCGGAAACAGCAATGACCGCCGGAATGGAACTAAGTGCATCCGACCGATGGTGCCAGGCATTCGCAATGGTGGACATGGATTTCACACGGCGTCCGATTTTTACTGTCCATTGATAAAGTATTTCTTTGGTAACCAGTGATGTAAAAGCCGCCCAGAAAGCGATAAAACTTGGCGGTGTCGTATGCCGTTCCGGAATTGTTATCACTGCATTTGCAATAATACCCAGACCGACGAAGGCCAATACGACACCTATCGTCAGTGTAATCAATGTTTCCAAACGATTATGTCCATGAGGATGACATTGATCCGGTGGTTTAGACCAGAAATGGACGCCAACAATGATTGTCAGGTCCGTCAACAGATCCGACAAGCCATGAAATGCATCGGCAACCACCGCCTGACTGCCACCGATAATTCCGCCAATAAACTTAAATAGTGTCAACAGTAAATTGACGATCAATCCAATGAATGCCGTTTTGAAAACGGCGTGTTTAACATCTTTCTTATCTTTAGTTAAAACGTCGGATATCATCACTCAACAGTTAATATGCTTGAAAATACTTTGTCAACTCATGATGTTGGAATTGAATCTCCAGCATTAATCCCTACTTTTTCTATTGACTTAATGCACTTTATCTTGTTATAAGTTAAACAGATGATTTTACTGGGGTTTA
>JAFGJC010000433.1 GCA_016929305.1 candidate division CSSED10-310 bacterium
CTGAGGCCGCCGGGTATTGGTGTTGGCATTGTCATTGTACGCCTGCATCGGCACTAAGCAACGCGGGCACAGTGGCGTGCCTCCCGCGATTCCCGGCACATTACTGCCGCATATGTCACACACGTAATAACTGCGGCTTTTGTCCCAGTTCGAATTGCGCCGATGGTTTCGATCACCGGAGCTTTTACCTGAATATCGTTGATAGGATCCATGTTTCGGTCTGCGTTTTCTTGAGCTCAATTCATCCTCCTGTACGAATCAATTAAAAATTTCCGCGCCACATCGTGGTGTGTTTTTCGACGGAGCTTATCACAATGAATCTGCAGGGATGTCTATGCCATTATTTATCCGTTTTCGGTGTATAAACTCCCCTGGACTCGTTCAAACGGACTTTAAACAATTCAATAAGAGTTTTCGGGTAATCACTCATCTTGATCCGTGAATCCCCGGAATGACTCCATTCCACCGGAATCTCAGCGACTGTAAATCCGAGTTTCCTGGCGATATGAAGAATCTCGAAATCAAACCCCCAGCGTTCATTCTGCTGCAGCGGAAAAATCATCCGAGCAGCGCTGCCGGTGAACAGTTTAAAGCCGCACTGGGTATCCTTGATACCGCGTAACGCCGGTACAAGAAGCTGGATGGCTTTATTGGCCAACCTCCCTAACAATACTCTATACCAAGGCTGCTGAATCTTCAACTGTGATTGTGCCAAAGCTCGGGATCCAAATGCTATGTCATATCCGGAGTCGATGGCTTTCCTCAACGTGTCAACCTCGTCGATCGGCGTCGATAAATCCACATCCGTGAACAATACCAGATCCCCGGATGACTCCAGCACACCATGTTTTACCGTGTAACCCTTGCCCCGGTTCTGGCCATTCGTCAAAGGTTTTAACCGATTGTCCGTCTGCGCCATGGACCGTATGATTTCAAGCGTGCGGTCTCTCGAACCGTCATCCACGACAATGACCTCACTGTCCAGCTTGCGCACCTCCATGGCATGCAATACCGTTGAGATACAATTCTGAATGGAACTCTCTTCATTGTATGCCGGTATGATAACACTGATCTCGATCGCCAATCCGTTTTCCCCCTGATGTGTTGAAAACGTGAAACGATACTATTTCATAATGAAAGTTAAAGGTCAATTCAAGTCATTTATTTTGGGGAGGTGTTGCATCGAGCCGTTAAAATTTCTTTTAAAATCAGTTTGGTGCGTTTAAAATAGAGCCATTGTTTGTCGACACAATGCAGCCGGAACCGGATTTCAAGCCGAAGCGCCGGTTATGAAGGAGGCGTGCCGTTTATGGATGTATATAATATTGTGAGTTTTCTGGGATTATTCGTGTTGATCGGGATCGCCTGGCTGCTTTCCAATAACAGGAAAGCGTTCAACTGGCGAGTCGTCGCCTGGGGTGTTGGCATTCAGTTTGTCCTCGGCGGCATGGTGTTTCTGTTTCCCAACAGCAATCTGGTGTTCAAATGGCTGAATGACGCGGTTGTCAAAGTGCTGGATTCAGCTATGGCAGGGACACGATTTCTATTCGGGAATCTGGCTACCGCGGATCCGAATGCAAATCCATTGGGTTTTATCCTTGCTTTTCAAGGGTTACCGGCAATCGTATTTTTCTCGGCATTGATGGCTATCCTCTATTACTATCGCGTCATGCCATTGATTATCCGCGGGTTCGCAAACCTGTTTACGCGGCTGATGCGTATTTCGGGTGCTGAATCCCTCTGTGCAGCCAGTAACATATTCGTGGGGATAGAATCGGCATTGACAGTCAGACCGTACCTGCTTCACATGACGCGATCGGAGTTCTGCACGGTACTGACCGCAGGGATGGCAACAGTGGCTTCCAACGTTCTGGTGGTTTATGTCTCGTTTCTATATGATATGTTTCCCACCATTGCAGGGCATCTGATTTCAGCATCCATCCTTTCAGCTCCAGCTGCTGTCGTGATGTCAAAAATTCTGTATCCCGAAACCGAACACCCGAAAACACTCGGATTACGGATTGAACCCCATTACGATAAGGAACCGGATGTATTTACAGCGATCATTAACGGTGCTAATGCCGGAATCAAGCTGATTGCCGGTATTGCCGCCATGCTGCTGGCCGTCCTAGGACTGGTGGCGCTTGTGGACATGATTCTGGGTGTTTTCGGGAGCGGGATCAATGCGCTTTTCGATGTCAATGTGACCTGGACGCTGAAAACTATGCTGGGCTATCTGTTTTATCCGTTCACTCTGATTATTGGTATCCCGCTGTCTGATGCGGGGATTATTTCACAGATTATCGGAGAGCGTGCAATCGTGACGGAGCTTGTGGCGTATCAGGATCTGGCGGTGGCTATCAAAGATAATCTTCTACATCATCCCAGATCGGCTGTTGTCACCACATATGCACTCTGCGGTTTCGCTCACGTTGCATCCATCGCCATTTTTGTCGGCGGCGTCGCCGCTCTGGTCCCGGAGCGGACCCGCGATGTCGCGCGGTCAGGATTGCGTGCACTTCTCGCTGCCACGTTCGCCTGCCTGATGACAGCTTGTATTGCCGGGACGTTTTTCAATGATTCGATGTCGACAATACTGCTGGGAAAATAATCCTGGACATTGATCAATATTGATCGAAAATGATAAATTACAGCATTCGGAAATGTATCAGGCGTAACCGGGAGTGACAGGGGTGAACGAAAATCAAGAGAAGATCGCAGCATCAAAACCGATAAGTCTTCACCAAAAAACGCGCAAAGTGGTTGTGGTGATGCCCGCATACAATGCCGGTGATACACTTCATAAAACCTGTGCCGATATTCCGAAGGGCTGGGTCGATGAAATCATTCTGGTTGACGATTGCAGCCAGGATAATACTCTGGAAATAGCAAAATCCCTGAATTTGAAATGTTTTTCTCATCGATGGAACCGGGGATATGGTGGCAATCAAAAAACCTGTTATAATGCAGCTTTGGAATCCGGAGCTGATATTATTGTCATGTTGCATCCCGATTATCAGTACGATCCGAAAATCATTCCTGATATGGTCCTTCCGATTATAGCAGACGAGGCGGATGTCGTGTTTGCATCCCGCTTCATGAGTGATCCGCTCAAAGGTAACATGCCATATTACAAGTACATCTCTAATCGATTCCTGACATTCATTCAAAACAAGCTGCAGAACACTAATATGACGGAATTTCATACGGGGTATCGAGCATATTCTCAAAAAATCCTTCATGCCATTCCTTATGAACGTAATTCTGAAGGATTCGTTTTCGACAATGAAATTATCGCTCAGTTTTTAATTGCAGGTGCCCGTATTAAAGAAGTGCCGGTTGAAACTCGCTACGAAAAAGATTCGTCGACAGTCAGCTTCAAGGAATCTCTCAAATACGGTCTGGGTGTGCTGTGGACGCTCCTTCGATACGTTCTTCACAAACATGCCGGAATTCGCTGTCGCAAGTTTGACGTCAAGGTTGCTCATGAAACAGACCGATCAAGATAAGCAACAGCTTCGAAAAGAGATCGTTTCACATTTTGAAACCGTAGCTCCCCAATATGACACATACAAGGCTAGAGCTGATTATTACTATGATCAATTGAAGGGATTGCTGGCGGAGCTGATTCCTGATGTCGATACAAGAAATGTCCTGGAAATCGGTTGCGGAACGGGCGCGCTGCTCGCCTCACTCAACCCGGGCAGGGGATTGGGTGTGGATATCAGTGATACCATGATCGCACTGGCCCGGAAACAATGGTCTGATCTGACACACATTGAGTTTGTCACCGGTGAAGCTGAATCGATGACGATCAATGAGATTTGGGACACCCTGATCATGGTTGATGTGTTGGAGCATCTCTATGATCTTGAAACCGCTTTGCGGAATCTGTGTCGGCAATTGAAGTCCGGCAAGCGGATGATTCTAATATGGGCTAATCCATTATGGCGCCCCATTTTGCACGCTCTGGAACATTTGCGGATGAAGATGCCTGAAGGCCCCCATCGCTGGGAACCGATTTCACGGGTCATTACACTCATGGAAACATCGGGAATGCTGATCGAACAAAGAGGTACTCGATGCCTTATACCAGCTCGAATACCTGTTTTATGGCGGGTCAACCGGCACTATTTCAAGATACCTGGTTTGAAGAAACTGGGATTAATTCAGTATTTAACAGCCATTAAAACGGGTGATTCACCGCAAAGCTGACGGCTGGGTCCCCTTCTCGATGACACAGATCGCATCAATACCTCCCCGAGTCGCATAGATAGTGCGGATTTTCAGCCACCGCGGTGTCAGCGTTTTCCACAAATCCCTGAAAATACGATCCGTAATGGTTTCCTGATACATGCCGACATTTCGGAATGAAACGAGATACAGTTTCAGACTTTTCAATTCAAGACATAAATTATCAGGATAATACTCAACGATTATCTCCGCCAGGTCTGGAAGACCGGAAAAGGGACAGACTGCTGAAAATTCTTTCGTTGAATACGTGATATGTTGCGATTCACCCTCGTATGGAAAGGTATCCAGAAGATCGGTTCGTATAGCCTCGGGGGTATTCCATGAGAGTTTCAAATCCTTTTCTGGTTTCATAATGCTGCTCCTGCCTGATAACTATTGAAGGTTGCTCCAGGAGTAACCTTATCCATGATGCCGGTATGGCTTAAAACTTGCAAAATGTCAATATCGCGGATATACGTGCGGTGGAAACAGTCCATGACAGGCGTATCTGATGTCCCGGGAGGTAAATATGAAACGGTTGCTATTAGCACTAATCACTACGGTTTTGATGATGACGTTGACTCTGCCGGTATCGGCGATTTCGTTGAGTCTTCGGGAGGTTCAGGAAAATATAGCTGCGAGTAATCTTGACTGGACAGCAGGGGATACGCCGATTTCACGATTGAGTGACGCCGATTTTCAAAGCATGCTCGGGTTGCGCTTGCCGGATGATTACATCGAACCTCCGGAACCTGAAGGTTTGGATCCGGATCCTTTCGATGGCCGTGCCCGTTGGGACTGGCGTGAACACAACGGTGTGACCGTAGCGAAAAGTCAGGGTAATTGCGGCAGTTGCTGGGCGTTTTGTACCGTGGGAATGGTGGAGTCATTTATTTTGATATATGACGGGTATAATTGGGATTTATCGGAGCAGCAACTGGTTTCGTGCAACTCCTACGGATACGGATGCAATGGCGGCTGGATCTATCCGCAGCATTTTATCAATCCCGGTGGCATTTACGAGTCATGCATGCCGTATCAAGCATCCGATGCTGTCCCATGTACTGAGAACCAGTGCACAAAGGTCGCCTTTATTGACAGCTGGACCGAAATCAATTCTTCGGTCACATCCATAAAAAACGCTCTCGTTGATGGTCCTGTCGCCGTGGCCATGTATGCCTACAGTGACCTGTCCTACTATACTGGCGGATGCTACTCTCACGGCAGTACTTCTTCCGTAAATCATGGAGTGCTGATCGTCGGTTATGATGACAGCGACTGCAGCGGTCAAGGGGCATGGATTGTTAAAGACTCCTGGGGTCAAAGCTGGGGAGAAAATGGTTTTTTCAGGATTAAATATGGTGATTCAAACATCGGCTACGGCGCGACAAGAGTATATTACACACCGAGCACCACCGTGCAGTTGAGCTATGCTTCGCATGCGATCAACGACAGTTCGGGAGGTAACGGTGACAATCAGGCGGATCCGGGTGAGACGGTAACAGTAATCCTGACGATCGGGAACAGCGGAAATTCAACAGCGACAGGTGTGGGTGCGATGCTCACATGTTCCGACAGCCGTGTAACCATCAATGATAATTTTGCGACATTTTCCAATATTGGAGCGGGGCAGCAGAGTCAGTCGGTTTCACCGCATTATTCGATAAGCTTCGGATCTCAGATCCAGGCGGGAACGGTAATACCGTTTAATCTTTCGATAAATGCGGATCAGGGAACATACAGCGATTATTTCATTGTAATGGTGGGTGATGTTCCGACGCCGACACCGGTGCAAACCAATACGCCAATCGCGACATGGACACCCCGGCCGACCAGCACACCGGTGCCATCTTTACCGACCTATACGCCAATACCGACATGGACTCCCGGACCGACATCGCCGCCCGCGTCAACACAGACGCCTTATCCAACGTTTACACCCGGACCGCCGACGGCAACACCCGATCCCGGCAGTACGTCGACTCCGCTGCCGACGTCGACGCCTTATCCCACCGCAACACCCTACACCAATGGCACCGCAACTCCGGTTCCCCCCGTATCGATATCCGTTTCACTGTTGATGAGTCAGTCGATGTTTGAGCCTGGCGATCCCTTCAAACTCTCCATTCTGATCGATAATCATGGGCAGGCGGTTTTCTGTGAACAGTATATCTTTTTGAATATCGGTGGATCCTACTGGTTCTGGCCGACCTGGACACAGGACATTGACAGCCTGTTTCTTATTCATCCACCTGGTTTAACGGAGCGGGAAATACTGAATTTTGTATGGCCGGACGTGGAAGGGAGTCGAAACGATCTCGCGGTCTATGCTCTGCTGTGCAAACCCGGCTCCTATGAAATGATGTCCAATCTTGCATCGGTATCTTTCGGGTACCGGTAGATGCAAGCAAGGTGCTTTGTATGAGTCATGGGTAGCGTCACCTTTCGATTTTTTGAGGAACTCAACGATTTTCTACCTCGCGAGAAACGCAAAGCCTGGTTCGAACATCAATTTAGCGGCAGAGTCTCGGTAAAGGATATGATTGAATCTATCGGTGTGCCGCACACCGAAATCGATCTGATACTGATAAACAGCAAACCGGTGGATTTCAGCGCCATTGTGAAAGACGGTGATCGAATCAGTGTCTATCCCGTTTTTGAAGCCATTGACATCAGTTCCATTACTCGGCTTCGGCCGGAACCTCTGCGGGAGAACCGGTTCGTTTTGGACGTGCATCTGGGCCGCCTGGCTTTTCTGCTCAGACTGGCAGGATTCGA
>JAFGJC010000434.1 GCA_016929305.1 candidate division CSSED10-310 bacterium
AAGGAGGAATAATATGAAAGTGAGTTGTACATCATCACATTTTGGTGATAAAATATTTTGTTTGGGTTTGATTGCAGTGATGAGCTGTTTTATCAGCACCGTATTGGCGGATCCCTATCCGCCGTATTGGGATGGAGGATTGGGTGGTGCTGTTCATTATCAACCGGCGCCCTGGCCGCAGGAAGATGATTGGATCTCGGCAACCCATAATCATGATCCCATCAACGATCAACGGACAGCAGATCCATCCAACGGCGGCACTCAGCCCCAGAACTACGTGAACGTCAGTTCCGGGTGTCCCGATCAGAATCTGCCAAGCATTTACTGGTGCTACAATTCAACGTTCGGTATCTTCTATTTCAGATGGCGTGTCGAACAGATCGCCAATACCTATGCGACCGGACCGAATCCTGGTTCATACGGCAATGCAGATCCGTGGAATGCTGCGTTGTGGACGGTTCTGATTGATCTGAATGGCGACGGCTACCGGGATTTTGCGATGTTGCTGGACGGATCCAACGGGAAACCCGCCACACCGGTTGACAGGCTGTTGGGTATTTATGCCACGACCTTGAGTCAGAATATCGATTTTGAAGCGGATCCGGCGAATATTCATCTTCTGGCACATAATCCTTCCGCATTTGTGGATCGAACGACAAACATTATTCTCAATTTCCAGGACGCTTTGAATCCGGCACCAAGCTGGCCGAACGGCAACAGCGAAACGACTTGGGATTACGGGACAACACGATCACGCAATGTTTCCGCGGGTGGCTGCATCGAATATATCATTGACTATCAAATACCCATGGGTTTTCTGGATGCATCATCGGTTGGCGGACCGACGGTGACGGCGACAACACCCATTTCGCTTGCGTTTGCTACCGCCAACAGTTTGCAGAATCCCCTACAGAAAGATGTCGTCTACGAGGGTTCATTCACATCTGACGTTAACGGACCGATTCCCTTCGGAGATCCGATTACCCTGGGATCTGGTGAAATCGAAAGCCCGGTGGCACTGGATACGGAAGTGGCAGGATGCGGTCCGGCTGCACTCGGCACGAATATCATGTACTCTCTGGACTGCAGCACAACTGGGTGTGTGCCGGTCGTAAATGTTGAATTCTATTACTATTATGACCGGAACAATGACGGGTTACCCAATGACGGGTTTACATGGGTCTGGGCTGCTTCCGGTTCCCGTGACGGCACATCGTGCGGTCACTGGATCGCAAGCTGGGATTCAACAAGCCTGCAACGCGGTCAATATCTGATTGGAGTTCAGGTGTTTGATACAGCAACCCTGAATCCGGATGGTAAAATTCGCCGCACATTCTCGTATTTAACACAAGCGGAAGTGGATACCATGACACCTCCAGAAACTGAACTCTGGTTTGCAAACGTATCCCCGGAACCCGGTGTCACCTACTCCCTCTTCGATAATGGCTGCGGAACGACACCGGCGCTTATAACGAATCTGAAAGCCGTTCCTTGTCACGGCGAAATTGCCGTCACCTGGGACTCCGCCTACGAAGTCGGTACTTTGGGATATATCCTGAAAAAATTTGATTCCGGTTCGGATGATTTTTTTGCTGTGCATCCCGGTCTGCTCGTGGGATGCATCGACTGGCCCGAAGGCGGCAGCTATTGTTATCTCGATTCCCACAACCAGAAAGACGTTCCGCCGATATATGAACTGATCGAAGTGGCTTCGACCGGAGTCCAGACCGTTTATGGCCCCGTTGAGGTTCAGATTGCAGATGGTATTTCCCAGCAAATACCGTTTGATATTACAGACCTGGGCAGCGCGAAATTTATTAAGAAACCAAGAAACAATCCGGGAGTACTGACATCGCGTGACACGCTATCCAATTCCCTTCCTTCTAAAAGCGGGAACTCCCACAATATACCGGGATTGTCGAATCATAATACCCTCAAAATCATTACCGCCGATTCGGGTATTTATGAAATCGATGCTCAAACGATTGCTTCATGTCTGAATAATTCCGTTGATAACGTCATCGCTGACATCTCACAGCATGCCTATTCGTTAACTCGTAACGATCAACCGGTGGCATGGGAACCGCTTCCGGAGAACACCGGAATATTTTTTTATGCGGAGAACAATGCAAATCCTTATTCTGATAACTCTATTTATTGGCTGAAACCCGGTTCTGGCGTATCGATGCCACAGGATCAGACGGTGTTGACAAACAAGAAATTCAAAACTGGATATTTTGAGGAAATTCTTCATTTCGAACAGGATAATTTCGCACAAACCGCTCTGTTCCAAAATCCGGAAAACGATTTTTTCCTGTGGGATTATATTGTAGCGGGTGACACTGGCAAATCCTTTATTCTGGATATTCCGGATCCGGCTCCTGGTTCTGTCATGACCCTGAAGTTAAATCTTCTGGGCGCCACCGATACGGAGAGCAATCCCGATCATCACGTGAGTGTACGCTTCAATGGAACTGATATCGGAGACGACACCTGGAACGGTCGAGCGGCGCATGAGTTTTTTGTTGAGCTTGATACGGATATGATCGAGCCCGTCAATACGCTGGAAGTATCCGGAATTCTTGATCAGGGCGCGCCCTACAGCGTTTTCTTTGTTGACTCCATCGATCTGACCTATACGCGCCAGACAAAAGCCGTTCAGGAAAATCTGAGTCTTCACAATCTGATCACATTCCCAGCAGTTGTGTCCGGATTTCAATCACCTAAAATCATGGCTTTCGATGTGACCGATCCGAGTACACCGGTCCGGATCAACGGAACCGTGACCTTTACACCGGAGAGCAACTACCGGATCGCCTTCAATCCTCGCACGGCAAACGGGGTTTTCTATGCGGTATCGATGGATGGTATCCGCGTGCCGGATTCTGTTACGGGAGTTGCTGTCTCATCCGAAAAATTCGAAATACCGGGTGCTGAATATGTGGTGATAGCACCGGAACAATTCGCCATGTCCGCTACCAGACTTGCAGAATATCGATCGGATACCGGATTAGTAGCCGCGGTGTTCACGCTGGAGGAAATCAACGATGTATTCAATCACGGTTATCCGGGTCCGGACGGCATATCTGAATTCCTGAATTTTGCATATTATTCATGGGTTATGCCGCCGGAGCACGTCGTACTCATCGGTAAGGGGACTTACGACTATCGTGATATCTATGGAATCAATGATAACCTGATGCCCGTAAAACTTATCGGAACACCCCATGGGCTGATAGCGTCGGATAACCGGTATGGAGATGTTGCAAAACATGATGGTGTTCCGGAGATTATCGTCGGCAGAATTCCTGTGGTGACAGCTTCCGAATTGGATACATACATCGACAAGATTATCAGCTACGAAGCTTCAGACGGAACCTGGCAGGATCGAGTTTTGCTCCTCGCGGACAATCCAGATCGCGGCGGAGATTTCACAGCAGCCAGCGAAACGATCGCTTCCGTAATCCCAGAAACGATCGATGTCCGTAAGATATATCTTCAAGATCATACCGTTTCCGATGCTCGCCGAGCAATCCAGTACGAAATCAGTAATGGTGTCGGTCTGGTCAACTACATTGGGCACGGCGGTGTGGATAGGCTGGCAGCAGAGGGGTTGATCACCAGTTCCGATTGCCGGAATTTTAATAATATTGACCGGTTGCCCATATTAAATGCCATGACGTGCGTTTCCGGTAATTTTGCCATACCCGGTTACGATTCGATCGCAGAAAACTTGTTGTTGTCGGACAATGGCGGTGCCATTGCCGTGTGGGCACCTACGGGATTGTGTATCAACGAACAGTCGATCCTGCTCGATCTTATCGCCGTCACAACCCTGTTCAACAGTGAAGATATCTCCCTCGGATCTTGGGTCAAAGCATCATTATATGAGTATGCGACTGCCGAATTTGAACAACGCACTATCGATAATTTCCAAATCCTTGGTGATCCGGGACTTGTCATAAGATAGCTGAATGAACCAGAACTGGAACGATCAAACCGTATACCGGAAAAGCAGCGATGTGGTTGCACGTAAGATTGCCGGTGAGTACTTGCTGGTACCGATAAAAAACCGTGTCGTCGATATGCAACAGCTGTATTCATTAAATGAACTGGGCGAATACGTATGGTCAAGCATCGACGGCGAGCAAAACATCTCACAGATAGTAGCGAAAATTCTTGAGGATTTCGATATCACTGAAACCGAAGCAAGAAAAGATCTGAATGACTTTCTGAAAGATCTCATTGCAAGAAACCTGATAGAAACGATATAACGCTTTTTCATGAATTGTCTCCACAATACATGGAAGGATAACGCATCCTATTTCAACGAATTCCACAGACGCATCTGGATGGATAGAGTCCCGATTTCCGGCAGCGTGGCCTTGACGCATCGATGCAATCTGTCGTGTATTCACTGCTACCTGCCGGAAAACAGAACACCAAAAGCAAACAACATTTCTGATATACCCAAAGAAAAACTGTTCACATATCTTGATCAAATTGCTGATGCAGGATGTTTATATCTATTGTTTACTGGAGGTGAACCGCTGTTGCATCCTGATTTTGACGAGATCTATACCTATGCAAAACATTCAGGATTTCTGATTACGGTATTTTCAAATGGAATCGCGATAAATGACGCCCGTTTGGAACTCTTCGAAGAAATGCCTCCGCAGTGCTTGGATATAACAATTTACGGCGCTACGGAAGACACCTATTCCAAGATATGCCGGCGTTTGAATTGTTTTCGAAACCTGATGCAGACGCTCGAAAGCCTGTCACAAAAGCATATTCCTTTTAAACTTAAGACGATCCTGATGACGGAAAACCAATCGGAATGGCGTGATATCGAAGCGATTGCGACTTCATTTAATCGCGAATTAAGAATGGATCCGGTCATTACACCTCGAATGAATGGCGACCCCGAACCTCTCAAATACCGGGCAGAACCGGCGGCGATTGTCGAGATGGAGCTGTCCAGCAGACGACGTTTTGAAAAATGGGTGTCGTTTTCTCAACGCATGGAAACGCAATTACGGGATCTTGAGGAGTTGTTTGAGTGTGGTGCCGGCATGACAACCTTTCATATTGATGTCGATGGCATGATGTATCCATGTCTTATGCTGACGCATCCCGGCTGGGATCTTAAGCGCGGTTCCTTTCTGAAAGGTTGGAAAAACCTGTTTCCAAAAATCAGATATATAAAAAAACCGATTGACATGCCATGCCGTTCATGCAAACTGAAATGTATCTGTGGATATTGTCCCGCGTTATTTGGACTTGAAAATGGCAGAGAAGATCTCTATTCTGAGTTCATATGCAGACTGGGCCATGTAAGATATGAAGCGATGCTTCTTAAAGAAGGAAAAAAGGAAAATGCAAAAGAACAAAGTCAAACCAATCGAACGTAAACCATACTTCCCGCCTAAATTACGCGTGATCGATCTTGTTGCGGAAGAAGTGCTTGCCATTGGATGTAAATTCCCGGATAGCGGGACTGCACCACTGTCACCCGTATCCTGTGTGGGAAACAATTGCGCGCAAGCCGGTTCCTAATCTCCGAGATCTATAATGAACCAGTTCCTCTATTCCATTGGAGGAATAAAGTTTCTTCTTGATTGTCCTTATCCTCTGGAAACTTCGGAAGCAGCTTATAGCGAATTCTTGCAGCCGAAGAAAATTCGAGCGGCAGATACTATCCCCATCTCGATTTCAATTGCTGAAAATATACCGTATCAGCGCCAGGACGTTATCGTGGATAGCGAATCATGGGAAATACAAAAACAAAATCTTGACTATCGACTTATACAGCGTTCCTCAAAGACATCCGATCCGATTGCTGTTGCCGATTTCACAATACCCATGCACGGCATTTCATTTACCTGCTCCGAAATATTCATTAACCGAACGCATCGCAGCGCAGTAATCCATAATCCGATGATGTACCCGCTGGATCAGATATTGATCACCTACGCCCTGTCGATGCATAAGGGCATGATTGTTCATGGTGCGGGTGTTTATGACGAACATATGGGTGGAATGGTTTTTTGCGGTAGATCGGGGGCGGGGAAAACAACAATTTCACGAATCATTGATCGAGCATTGCCAAATGGATGTATTCTCAGCGATGACCGTGTCATTCTAAGGTATGAAAACACACACTGTTTCTTTTATGGTACACCATGGCCGGGCGAAGGACGCTATGCTGTGAATACCGGTAAACCGCTGAAAATTCTATTATTTCTAAAACATGGCAAAGAAACATCTTTACGAAAACTGCCGCCCGGTGAATCTCTGGATCAGCTTTTACCCGTCGCAACAATTCCATGGTATGATAAAGATATGATCAGGATCTTTTTGGATACATGTGACGTATTCATTCGCGAAATTCCGTGTTATGAATTGACCTTCATACCGGAAGACACCGTCCTGGAGGTTATCCGGGATACCCTTGCGAACCTGGGAGTTGGTTAGTTGCCGGCGATGATCCAGACATCTGTGAGCGTGCATGTGATCTCAAGCTTGCTGCAAGACAATCTTGTGGTCAAGACACGAGTGTTCGGAGAGAGCATGGCGCCAATGATTAAAAATGGTGACGTAATAACAATTGAGCGCATCGATCCTCAATCGGTTCGCCCCGGAGATATTCTCGCCTGCGTAAACTCTGCTGAAATCCTGGTCGTCCATCGCCTGATTCAGATCAATTCCAATGACAACGGGCATAATATATTCATACTGAAAGGCGATACGCAAACCTGTTGTGATGCGCCCATATTATCATCGCAAATTTTAGGCCGCGTCACGACCATATCAAAACCAAACTCATCAGTTGGACCTTCCTTGATTGATATCACTCGATCACCCTGGCGCCAGATTAATACCATGTACACCTATTATATCCGCTTCAAAAGGTCTACTCTCATCAAACGATGTTTACACAGAAACCAATGAAACACTCAACAATCTGCTGCGTGGTCGGCGCTCGTCCCAATTTTGTGAAAATTGCTCCCTTGATGCATGCCTTGAGATCATTTTCCGAGATTAAGACAGAGCTGGTTCATACCGGGCAGCATTACGATCATTCTCTGTCCGCTAGTTTCTTCAGGGAGTTGAATATTCCTGAACCGGATCGACACCTGAATGTCGGGTCCGGATCCCATGGGAAACAGACCGCTTTGATTATTGAACGATTTGAACAGGTATGTTTTCAACAACGATATGACTGGATAGTCGTGGTCGGAGATGTGAATTCAACGATGGCGTGTGCTCTGGTCGGCGCAAAACTGAAAATACCTGTTGCTCATGTTGAAGCGGGATTACGATCATTTGACCGGACGATGCCGGAGGAGATCAACCGTATCGTTACGGATGCCATATGCGATTGTCATTTTGTCAGCGAACCGTCAGGTGTCGAAAATCTTAAAATTGAGGGGGTGCCCGAATATAAAATCCATCTCGTCGGAAACATCATGATCGATACGCTCGTGAAACAATTGAATCAGATCAAACCGGAAATGACTCTGCAGACATTCAATCTCGAACCTCGTTCTTACGGCTTGGTTACACTGCACAGACCTAGCAATGTGGATCACCCGGATACTCTCAGGAATCTTCTCCTCACGCTGAATAATATCTCCCGTCAGATTCCCGTCATGTTTCCAGTTCACCCCAGAACACGGATAACGATTGATCAATTGATCGACAGCGGCGAATTGACGCTAAATGCGTCATTCGCAATGACGGAACCTCTTACCTATAATCATTTTCTGGCATTGATGGCAAATGCGCGTATCGTTTTTACAGACTCTGGAGGCATGCAGGAGGAGACCACTTATCTGAACGTGCCCTGCTTGACATTCAGAGAAAACACGGAGCGGCCCATTACCGTCCAAAAAGGAACAAGCACTCTTGTCGGATCAAACCCAGATACTATTCTGAGTGTTTTTAATACCATCATGAACGGGCAGTACAAAACGAGTGAGCCTATCGATTTATGGGATGGATGTACGGGCAGGCGCATTGCCAAGATTCTTGCAGAGAAGTGTAGATCGGAATCGTTTTAATGGTTAAGATCACTTCCAACAACGTGTTGAATGGGATATTGCTGGAATCATGAATTTTAGCATTATCGTATTTTTACTTGCTTTGATTATTTCACTGACGTTGACACCCGTCGTCAGGTACATGGCAAAACGTTACAATATCGTTGATCAGCCTAAAAGTTTCCGGAAAATACATACACGGGCTATTCCCAGGCTGGGAGGTATCGCTATCTTCATCGCCGTATGGGGCTCGGTGCTCGCGCTGATGATTGATGATACCCAGATTCGAAAAATCATACTTGGCCGTTCGACACAGTTCTGGACGCTGATGGGCAGCAGTGCACTGATTCTATTCATCGGTATCTGGGATGATATAAAAAGCGTTAAACCCTGGGCGAAAGTAATTATGCAGGTTATCGCCGGAGTAAGTGTGTATTGGTCGGGGTTCCGTTTTGAGGAGTTGAATACGCCATTCGGAGTTCTGAACTTCGGTTTCATGGCGTTGCCGTTTACCATATTGTGGATCGTGATAATCTCCAATGCCATAAACCTCATCGACGGTATGGATGGACTGGCAGTTGGCGTCTGTCTTGTTGCGTCGACGACAATATTGATACTTTCAATTATTTCGCAGAACCTCTTTTTGGCGATCACCATGGCAACACTGGCCGGCTCTGCGCTGGGGTTTCTTGTGTATAATTTCTACCCGGCATCGATCTTTTTAGGGGACTCCGGAAGTCTGCTCCTTGGATTTTTGCTGGCAACATTGACGACATTGGGATCGCGCCGGCATGCTGCTGTGGGCTTGGCCATACCGTTGATTGTATTCGCTTTGCCGATTGCTGATACCGCGCTGGCGATCATACGCAGATGGTCACGGCGTATGCCGATCAGCACGGCCGACAAGGATCATATTCATCACCGGTTGCTGGCAATGGGCATGTCACAGGCTCAGGCAGTGAGTGTTCTTTACGGATTTGCAATCATACTTGGAATTATTGCCATCATTATCAGTATTTGTAATACGCAATTGCAGCTATTAATCGGTATTTTCCTGGTGATTGCTCTCTTTTTTGTTCTTCGGATTCTTAAATGGGCTGATTTTCATATGGCCACAAAACGCATCCAGCGCGATGTGAAACGCACCCGGCAGCGAACGGATAACTGGACACTGATCAATCAGATTATCGATGAACTAAAATATATCAAAACGGAATACCACCTTAAAAATCTACTCCTTAAGGCTTTCCAGGGTTTGGATCTCGACAGGGTTTCCCTCGTCACATTTATCCCGTCGCTCCTCAATCCCAGCCGTCAGTTCGCATTCAAATGGTATCGAGCTGAAACCGATATTGCCATACCCTACCGGAATTCGTGGACAGCGAATCTGCAGATCAAAAAAAAATCCAACATTATCGGCCGGTTGTCAGTCATTCAGGATGCAGACCGAAGTGAACTGCCGTCTGATATCTCTGAATGTTTGAAGAAATTATGCAGCGCACTCGCTGACAGACTGATTCCGGATAGAGCTATTCTGCCTTCAAATCTTGCCGAATCGCAAGCCGAACGCAATTCTGAAAGTATTTTACCCAACTCCGTTCTGGTCATCGGGCTGAATCAGGATTTGCTGAACGAGATCGAATCCGTCTTGAATCCGAGGGGATGGAACATAGAGTTCATGAACCCCGAAGATGACATTGCGCGTGTCTTAAACACTGGTATTTTTCGTCTGATCATCCTCAATCTGGATGCTTTGAAGGAAAACAGGGAGCAACAGGTGACGCGCATTACTACCGAGGTTCCCTCAGCAAGCATCATCGCCTGCGGCAATTTCTTGGATGAAGAGGCGAAGAAGAAATTATTTGAGCTGGGAATCATTGCTTACCGGGACAACAGCGATCCATCCGTCAGTTTAAAGCATATTATTGAGGTGGTTATTTGAGGTGAACAGCCAGCATCACCATAACCGGATCCAGATGATTCCAGGGGTTTTCCTCATTATGGTCTTGACAGCAGCGTGCCTGCTGTGGGGCGGATATCACGAATCCGGGTATGCATTGATTCATTTCGGCACCGCATTGCTGCTGGTCATTTCGACACTACTTACTCCGAATGCTTCCTATCGACCCAACCGGATCAACCTTATCCGTCTTACAATTGCCGGTATCGTTATTGGTCTCCTGATAAATTACCTGCTCAATCCATGGCCTTCAAAAGGAATTGACATCGCGGTGCTATGGTTTGACTGTGCGATTTGCATTTATGTGCTTGCACGGATTCCCAAAAGGTTTTTTGCATCGATCATTCAATTGTGGATTATCGTGAGTCTTATACTGGTTTGCATGAATCTCGCAATCCGTTTCGGTGATGTACCGGCATCACTGGCATCGATTCTGTCCCACGGATATCAGTTCAGTTTCTATGCGGTGCTGGTTTTTTTTGTGAGTCTTGCCGGCGGTTTTGCCTATCGCCGGATCATTGAGCGATATATCTGTATTCTGACCTGCTTCGCTGCATTTGTGTCATTTGCGACTGACTTTAAATCGACAGCGTATGCCGGACTGGTTACGGGATTAGTTATTTTCGTGGTATTGATGCGAAAAAAATTTAAAAAGGAGCATCTTATCTTTGCGGCGGTATCCCTGGGACTGGCTGTCGCTATCGGTATTATACTGGCTGGCGATGTCATGTTTCAGGATATCAAGTCTCATATCATTCACGAGAATTATTTCGGCGGGCACCATATTCCCATGCTGGTGGCACTCAAAACCGGGGCTTCATATATGTTCTGGGGCACTGGACTGGGTAAATTTGAATTTGTTTCCGGATTTTATGAACCGTCTGGCCTGGATAAACGCGTTGTTCGGGCGCATAACTCATACCTTCAACTGTTTGCTGAAACGGGTATTATCGGCATTATCCTTTTTCTCTGGATTGTGGTTCTGTGCTATCAGGAATTGAAATCCAGAACAATAAAACATCGATTAAATAACAGCATGCGGTATGGTCTGTGGTCAGCTCTGGCTGCTGCTGCCGCCATGTCATTTTTCGATTTTGGGCTTCAAATACCCGCCAATGCATTGGCGGTAACCCTGTTGTTTGGATTGCTCTTCAGTGAAAACATGACGAAAAAACAAAACTCGACCATGTCGCCACGACGTAAATTCGTTTTTCCTGGAATCGCCATGCTTCTGGTAATCCAAAGCATACCTGCATTGCTGGCATCCTTCTATTCTGAAAAAGCTCAGCTGGCATTTCAGAATGGACGTCTGGCAAGGTCTATCGATCAACTGGAAACGGCATTGTGTTTCCGGCCTTGGGACGACCGGTTAAACCTGAAAATCGCTGAGACATCGCTTACTTTTGGCATGATGACATCCGATATGAACTTCCTGAAATCATCCATATCGTATGCGGATAATGCGATAAACGCCAACGCGGATAACGCGCGTGCTTACTATCTGAAAGGTGTGGCGGCACAACAGCTCGATGATAAAACGTTATCCCGGAATCCGGTTAGCTGGTTTGCTCTGGCTGTGGAAAAAGATCCGACAAACGCCGGTTATATCATCATGCTGATCTCTGAATATATTCGTGAAGACAACATTGAAAAAGCCGCCGAAGCATTCAATGATTTTCAGAAGAAGATGCTTCCAAAGAAGAAGGAAAATCTGGTCAGAAACCTTCTGTCGGTGATTATGCCTTTGGACAATTTTCTAAAGACTGTACCGGTATTCTGCCGGGTGCTTCCACCAGAAATCATGGTGACGTTCATGAACGTTCTTCTGGAAGCCAAGCACACGTCGCTTGTCAGCGATAATCTGGAATCATGTGCTTACCTTGCTTTGAAACAATCAACGGTGGAAGATCTGCTGGGATATGCGCGGATTGCGTTTCGAATAAATCAATATGATCTGGCAGAGCAGCTTTGCAAAAAAGGTCTCACATCGGTAAATGACCGTCCGGAAGGCAAGGATCTGTGGAAACTGCTGGGAAAGGTCTATAAATCAACCGGTAAATATGAAATGGCGGTCAAAGCGTTTGATGCGAGTGCTCTGTATGATCCTGAGGACGTGTCTGTTATGCTTGAAAAAATTGATTGTATACGCCTGATGGAAGGTGATGCTGCCGCCTTGAATTACTTGAAACGGCTGGTCAAGGATTATCCTGAATCTCCGATGGCACATCAGGCACTCGGCCAGGCGCTTGAACGGGCAGGGGAGAAGCTGGAAGCTCTGTATGAATACAGACTTTCAGACAGTCTGTCAGGTCGCGATCAACCAAATTACAAGATCAAACAGCTCAGTGAGCAGATCGGTATTGACGGAGCATGGCAGTTGAATAAAGACAGCATCCAATGAGAATATTTATCGAATAAGCTGACTGAGTTTAAAGTAGGGCATGAACATCGCCAATGCGATGACCAGGACAATGCCGCCAAGCAACAATGTCAGAATCGGTTCAAGAAGGGTTGCCAGATTCGATACGACATCATCCACATCTCTTTCATAAAAATCAGCGATCTTGCGCAACACGGTTTCCACCGAACCGACCTCTTCACCGACACCGATCATATCAATGACAAACGGAGGAAACGCATTCGTTTTTCGAAACGAGTTTTCCAGGGTGGTTCCCTTGTCGATTTCCTGACACGCTTTCAAGATGGCATCCTGTACGATGACATTTCCGGTAGCTTTTGCCGCGATTTGAAGCGTGGTCAGGATCGATACGCCGCTTTCCAGCATAGTGGCTGTTATCCTTGAGAAGCGGAATACATCCATCTTGACGAAGAGATCTCCGAAAACCGGCAATCGCAGCTTGATCGTATCAAAGACACGTTCAAGACCGAGTGTTTTGCCTGATTTTCTGAATATCAGCCATAACAGCAGTATTGCGATGACGAGGAGCCACCAGTAGGTTTTTAAAAAATAACTGATATTAATGATAATTTGTGTCAGCAGTGGCAGGTCCGCGCCGGCTTCCTCGTAGACTTCAGCAAATGTAGGTATGACGAAAATCAATAAAAATACGACAACTGCAGAGGCCAGCAGCAGCGTCAGAAGTGGAAAACTCATCGCCTTCAGGAATTTTCCGCGGAACATGTCATCTTTTTCCAGATAATCAGCTAGTTGACGCAGCGTTCTGCCGATCTCACCACTTTCTTCACCCGCCCGGACGGAGACCAGAAAAAATTCACCGAAGAGCTGCTGGTATTCTGCCATGGCGCCGGATAGCGTGTCCCCTTGTTCCACACGCTGCCCGATATTGGTAATGATCCTTGCCATCCGGGCGTTGTTCGTCCGTTTCGATATGATATTCAAGGCGCGAAGCAGCGTCATTCCCAGATCGAGGAGCAGTGAAAGCTGCCGTGCAAAAATAGCAAGATCACGCTTGGTGACCCGTTCGAACAGCTTTCGTGTCCAGATACTTGCCTTTTTCTGCTGGGAATCATCCGTCAAACGGCGATCGTCACCAAATACCCGGGCGTTGGATATCCGTTCGATGAGTTCTTTCTCTATCTTTTTATCCCGGTCTTCAGTTGATTTGTCAGCCATCAGCATATCCCTTTCTAGTTCAGGACGATTTCCCTGAGCACTTCTTCAGGTGTCGTGATGCCTTTCCGAAGTTTTTCAATACCGTTTTGCCAGAGTGTTTTCATGCCTTTACGCTTGGCATGGTTTTCGATATCGGCATCAGCCGCACCATTGACGATCATCTGCCGTATTTCCTTATCGATCACCAGTATTTCGAATATGCCTGTTCTGCCCTGGTATCCCGTATGGAAACAGGAATTACACCCCACAGCTTTCCCGATTTTAATATCGGGGTCGTTGCCGAGTTCGAATTTTTCCCTGAATATCGGTTCCGGCGATACCATTTCCTTGCATTCCGGGCAGAGTTGCCTGACCAGCCTTTGCGCGATCACTGCGGTCAATGAGCTGCTGACCAGGAAATTTTCCACACCCAGATTGCGCAACATCGTCACAGAAGCTGCGGCATTATTGGTATGCAGAGTGCAGAACACCAATTGTCCCGTCAATGCCGCCCAGGTAGCAACTCTGGCTGTTTCACCGTCACGAACTTCACCGACCATGATGATGTCCGCATCATGCCGCAGAATCGATCGCAGACCGGTTCTGAAATCCAATCCGATATCGCTGTTCACCTGAATCTGATTGATACCGGTCAGCCGATACTCCACGGGATCTTCGATGGTGATGACATTTCGATTCAATATGTTCGTCTGGTTGAGCGATGCATACAGCGTGGTTGTCTTGCCGCTTCCGATCGGACCGGTGACGATCAGCAAACCATGGGGTTTCTCCACCAGACCAGCCAGAATATCGATTTCTTCCGGTTCCAGCCCCAATTGCGACATGCCTTTCAACACGCGAGCTTCATCCAGGAACCGAATGGTCATTTTCTCACCGAGATAGGTCGGTATCGTCGCTGTCCGGAAATTAAATTCCCGGTCCTGGAGTTTCATTGAAAAATGACCGTCCTGAGGCCGTCGTTTTTCCGTGATATCCATATTCGAAAGGAGTTTCAGGCGCGAAATCACCGGCAACTCAAGACGATTCGGAATGGTCATGACATCATAGAGCACGCCGTCAATCCGATAGCGAACCCGAAGTTCCGGGAGCTGAGGTTCCAGATGAATATCCGTTGCTCTGGCATTGATAGCGCCGTCAATAATGGCGCTGGCCATCTGCACCGCTGACATGTCTTCCGATGAGATTGCTCCTGCCTGAGTCCCCTCCTTTAAAATTCGCTCCAGCTCCGAGCCGGTGCCGTGATCCGCTTTTGCCGTCGGTATCAGATGAATCGCATTCTCCCAGTCGGACCGTTTGATCAAGCATGGTTGAATCGGCAAGCCTGTGATCAGTTGTGCACGATGAATACTTTCTTCGTCCAAAGGCTCCAGCATGCCCAGCAACAGTTGGCCATCTTTTACCCGCAGCGGCAGAATACGTTTTGAACGGATGATGTGTTCCGGGATGACGAACAGCATATTGGGATCCGGGGGTTTTTTTGACAGATCCACAAACGGAATATCGAGGATGTCTTCGAGGGTTTTAGCCAGATCATCCTGGGAAAGCTCCTTCAGCTCCACCAGCCGGGTGAAAATTGATCCGCCTTTCTCCTCCTGAACCTGACGCGCTCGCGCCAGCTGTTCCTTGGTCAGTAAATTCATATTGAGCAGAACATCGATCAGAAATTCCTCCCTGGCCTTGGTCGTTCCACTTCCAATACGTGCCTTCATCAACTCCGATATCGTCGCATGATTCACCATCCGTAACGACAGTAAAACCCGCCATAACGGCAATCCCGTCTTAGATTTCTCGTTTAATGCTTTCTTCAGATCGTCCGCGCTGATGATATTGCGTTCCACCAGAAGCTGTCCGAGCTGATCTTCGGGTGTTTCCTCATCTTTCAAAGCTTTTGAAAGCTCCTTGTCGGTAATGATGCCCGACTCGAGAAGCACATTTTCCAGCTCTTCTTTTTTTCTGCTTTTCAGGAACGGTATCGGAATTTCCGTCAGCATCAGTGCCTTCAGACTGTCAAGACTGACTTCCCGTTTGAGCAGGTCGACAAAATTCTCACCCGATGATTTCTGTTTTTCCAGCATCTCATCCAGCAATTTGGGCTTGATCAGTCCGGCTTCGCGGAGGACTTCGCCCAGTTTGAATTCGAGTGTCTGATCCTGCTCATCTTTGTTCGGGGATCCGGATGATGTGTTTTTTATATCTTCTGAATTCATAGATCATTTCCTCCACGTTTGGTCATCAATATCCGTCAACTGACAGATGCCATCCCGGCAGTCGATGGTGACGCGACGCTCATAATAAATCTTTCCCGCGCGTTCCGTTGATATGGCCTTAAAATATAACAACCACCGATTGGCATCCGGCAGTCTGCTCACTGTTACCGGCGAAATCTCGATGCCGGGCAGGGAATAGATATCGCAGTCACCCCACTCCGCGCCGTCAGACAATTCCCTGAGTTCGAGTTGTTCCGGAGACAAAACATAGCGTTGCACACCGTTCAGCAGAATGCGCAGCTCCGCACGGGTTTCGAAATAACGCACCGATTGGATGGCGCGCCGGGTATGCAGATCGAAAGCGATGGACAGCCCCAACAGCGCCGTGAACAGTACGAGCGCGATAACGAACGCCGCTCCCTTCTCATTCGGCCGGTTCATTGCCGATCCTTTCCACGCCGCTTTGAGTTTCCTGAGTTGCTGCTGGTTGCGGCATTTCCGGTTTTGCCTGGTTCACCAATGCGGATATCACGGGCAGATTGACTGACAGGCTGTAAGGTTTCATGATGATTTCCCCGCCTGGTTCCGGTGCAAGGGTTAGCGCGATTGCCAATGGCGGATCGTTTTTGCTCCAGTCATCGCGCCAGGCTTGCCCGTCCAAATACCGGAATGACACATCACCCGCGTAAACAGTTCGCTGAATATTACCGTCAGCCATTCTAATCTCGACGATGCTGGATGCCGCCGGACTGTTTTGCCGGTTTAGAATACTCGCTTCAACCGGCAAACCACCCTCGATAAAGTTGAATTTCATCGATGAATGCGCCAGTTGATCGATATCGGCTTCCGGAATACGAAGAATCAGCGACTGCAGCAACTCCGCAAAAAAGATAGATGTTTGTAAATCATCCACTCGTGTTTCCGCCCGGTCGTAGGCTTGATGTGTCTGATAGTATCCCTGCCAGATCAATCCCGTTACGACACCGATAAGAACGATGGCCACGAGAACCTCGATAAGCGTAAATCCGCGGTGCATCACCGGTCCAATCCATTCATAAACACCGGATATGAACGGTGGTTCAATTGAGGATGATCTATGCTGAGTATCATCATGTGCCCTTCGCTGATATCCGGTCCCATTTCGAGCGTCCAGGTAAATTCAGGCTCCGCTTCGATACCGGCATCATCGGGAACCGGCAGAGGCGAAACGATTTCATCCTGAAGGTTTTCCCTGACGATGTATGCTTCCAGCGATTGCGCAATCAATGCGCGCCGAACCTGTAACTCCGACCGGTACACCGCATCGGTATATGTCCGGAATAGCGTGAAAATACCCATAAAGGCGATACCGGTAAACACAATCGCCAACAGCACATCCACCAATGAAAATCCGTTTGACGTTACAGTTACACGGAAGTGAGTCATATTTGACGGCTTCATACCATATTAGATTACCCGTTTATTGATTTCGTTACAAATAATCGTCTGAACCGGCGGTTTTGAAAACGTGATCCATATGCTTATCCATAAACATGGAAATGGTAGAGATTACAGGTGATCGGACCGTTCATGAACGCATGTTTCTGATGTGCCCGCAGACCGATTTCCCAGGCGAGTTGTTCCTGGGATGTCAGTACAGCAGCAGCCCAGCCTTTGTAATGTTCCTTCAAACGTGCGCCTAGCGTTCGGTAAAGCTCTGCAAGTTCCTCGTCACCTGCGATTCGTTCGCCATATGGGGGATTGACCGCTACAAGACCGGTGGAAACACTTCCTGCGAATGGATTGTGAAGTGCGCTCAAGGATTTCTTGGATATACTCATCTGATCGCGAAATCCTGCCGATTCGATATTTGATCTTGCCGCATCCACCGCTGCGCCGTCGCTGTCGAATGAAGCGATGGGCGGGCAGTGTTCACGCCCTTCACGGGATATCGATTTCGCGTCGTTAAGAAGGTTTTTCCACAGTTTTGGATCATGTAATTTCCAGCCGAGAAAACCGTAGTGATGCCGGAACAGACCTGATGCTGTTCCGGTCGCCATCATCGCCGCCTCGATGGCAAATGTGCCCGATCCGCACATGGGATCGACAAATGCGCCGCCGTCCCTGGCAATTGACGGCCATTTCGCCCGCAGCAGTATGGCAGCCGCCACGTTTTCCTTGATGGGTGCCGGGACGGCGACCCCCCGGTATCCCCGCTGATGCAGACTCAATCCGGAAAAATCGATAGCCATCGATGCGATATCCTTCCGGATATTCACATTGAGTAAAACATCCGGCAAATCGACGTTTACCGACGGTCTTTTGCCGGTCTTTCTTCGGAAATAATCCGCTATGGCGTCCTTGACCACCAGCGCTGCGTATTTTGAATGGGACATGGCTGATCCATGAAGCGTGCAGCGCACGGCAAACGTTCGTTGAAGCGAAAAATGATCGGTCCAGGGTATGGCGAAAACGTGACGATAAAGATCCTCACGGGTCCGGCAGGGGAACCGGTCGATCTCCAGAAGCACGCGGTTGGCTGTCCGCGACCACAGACATGCCATAT